>NZ_JAELTK010000359.1:0-251 GCF_016428765.1 Delftia sp. ASV31 | reverse complement strand
CCCCCCCCCCCCCCCCCCCCCCCCCCCCCCCCCCCCCCCCCCCCCCCCCCCCCTTTTCAAGCAGAAGACGGCATACGCGATCAACGTCAGCGTCTCGTGGGCTCGGAGATGTGTATAAGAGACAGCGCCAGGCCCAGCCAGCGCATGCTGGCCAGCGGTGCCGGGTGGCGCCAGGCCGCGCTGCCACCCTGGGCCTGTATCCATGCGGGCGAGGCGCACAGCCAGTTGCGCATGGCGCCCAGGCGCCGGGC
>NZ_JAELTK010000050.1:0-44826 GCF_016428765.1 Delftia sp. ASV31 | reverse complement strand
GGACGGAGCCGCCTGCCACACGAGTCGGATGACCCGGCTGCTGCCGGCAACGGCTGCCTTCGCTATGCTCGAACCATGTCCCAAGCCACCATCGCCCCCCTCGCCGAATCCTCTCTTGCCCTTGCATTGGCCGCCTTGCAGCAGCTGCGCCGCAGCGGCCGCATCCGCGCCATTTCCATCGACCTGGACGACACGCTGTGGCCCGTGTGGCCAGCCATCTCGCGCGCCGAACAGGTGCTGCTGGACTGGCTGCACGCCCATGCGCCCACCACGGCCGCAGCGCTGCGCGACGTGGCCACCCTGCGCGCCATCCGCGTGCAGATCGAGCGTGACCGCCCGGACCTTGCCCACGACCTGAGCGGCCTGCGCCGCGAGTCCATCCGCCTGGCGCTGCAGCGCAATGGCGACGATGGCGGCCTGGCGGAAACGGCCTTCGATATCTTCTTTGCCGAGCGCCAGCGCGTGGACCTGTACGAGGACGCGCTGCCCGCCCTGCAGTTCCTGGCCGCGCGCTGGCCCGTGGTGGCGCTGAGCAACGGCAACGCCAGCGTGCACGTGGTGGGCATTGGCGAGCATTTCCATGCCGCGCTGAGCGCGACCAAGGCCGGCATGGCCAAGCCCGATGTGCGCTTTTTCCACGCGGCGGCGGCAGCGGCAGGCGTGGCGCCTGACGAGGTGCTGCACATTGGCGACGACGCGCGACTCGACGCGCTGGGCGCCATGGATGCGGGTATGCACGCAGTCTGGCTCAACCGCACGGGCGTAGCATGGCCTCACGAGGGGTCCACGCCCCACGTCACGGTGGCCAGCCTTGCGCAGTTGTGCCAGGGGCTGGCTGACAGCTGACCCTGCCTGCCCGCGAAGCCGCGCCATGCCATGCCCACCAGCCACAGCACCGCTTTCTTCCACCCCCCCGTCCTCCCCGCCGTGCGCAGCATCGGCTGGAAACACCCCCTGAGCTGGCTGGCGCGTGGCGCGCGCGACATGGCCAGGGCGCCCTGGCTGAGCCTGGCACATGGCCTGGTCTTGACCTTGATCGGGTTTTTGATCTTGACGCTGGGGCACAATCGCTTTTGGCTGATGGCCGGGGCCCTGTCGGGGTTCCTGATCGTCGGCCCTGTCGTGGCGACCAGCCTCTACGCCATCAGCCGCGCGCTGGAGCGCGGCGAGCGCGCCGACCTGTCCCTGGTGCGCATCACCTGGATGCGCTGGCAAAGCGGCCACGCGTCCAAGGCCGAGGGGCAGGGCGGCTACTGGTGCCTGGTGCAGTTCGGGCTGCTGCTGTCGCTGGCGGCCACGGGCTGGGTGCTGGTGTCGGCCTCGCTGATCACGGTGCTCTCGCCCGTGCGCATCGCCACTCCGGCGGATTTCGTGCAGCACGTGGTGCTGGCCCGCGACGGGCAGTTGTTTGCGATATGGCTGGCGCTGGGCAGTTTTCTGGCAGCGCCTATTTTTGCGTCCAGCGTGGTGGCCATGCCGCTGATGCTGGACAGGCGGGTGACGGTGCGCCAGGCCGTGCTGACCAGTTGGTTGGCCGTGCTGGCCAACCCTGTGCCTCTGGCACTGTGGGCCGCCCTCATTGTGTTGTTGACCCTGCTGGGCCTGGGCAGCTGGCTGCTGGGACTGGTGGCCGTGATGCCCCTGCTGGGGCACGCGAGCTGGCACGCGTACCGCGATCTGGTCGATGCGTCGGCCTTCCCGGCGCGTTGAGCCGGGCGGGCCCGGCCCGGCCGGGCCTGCAGGGGAGGATGTAGGACGGTGTTGTCGTGATATTCGGGTATACAGAAGAACAGATCGCCCATTTCTTCCTCACCTATGGCGTGGGGGCCTTCATCCTCTTCATGGTGTTCATCATCCTGCAGCTGGCGCGCCAGTCCAAGGCAGGAAAGTTCGGCACCTTCGTGATCTTCCTGGGCCTGGGCGTGGGCTTTGTGGGCTACATCGCCAAGATCGTCATCCAGTGGTGGATGGAGAGATGACGCCGCAGGCGTCACACCCATGAGTTGGACGGACTACTACCGCTTTACCGAGGGGCGCAAGATATCTCCCCTGCTGGTGCAGGCGCTTGACGCGTTGGCGGGTGATACGGCAGATAGAGCGGCCATCGATCTGGGCTGTGGCGCGGGCCATGAGTGCCGCGTGCTGCTCAATACCGGCTGGCGCGTCCACGCCATCGACAGCGAACCTGCGGCCATCGAGGGCTTGCGCCCCCTGGCATCGCAGGCGTCCGGCGCTTTGACGCTGCAGGCTTGCCGTTTCGAGGATCTTTCCTCTTTGCCTGCAGCGCATCTGATCCACGCTGGACTGAGCCTGCCCTTTTGCCATCCTGAGTACTTCGATGCGTTTTGGTCGCTGGTGCGTTCTGCCCTGCGTTCGGGCGGTATGTTCGCCGGTCATTTTTTTGGGCCGCGCGATGCCTGGGCCGATTCGCAGTCCATGAGCTTTCATTCGCGTGATCAGGTCTTGCGCCTTTTGGATGGCATGGAGCTGTTGGCCTTCAATGAGTTCGATGGCATGGCCGCCAGCATGCGGGGCCCCAAGCACTGGCATCGCTTTGATGTCGTGGCCCGCAGGCCGGTGTCGTCGTAGTGCGGCGTTACTCGGCCTTGGCCCCCGCAGCCTTGATCACCGGGTCCCAGCGCTTGATTTCGGCGGCGGTGTGCTGGCGCAGGGCGTCGGGGGTGAGGCGGTCTGCGGGCGGGATGATGACGCTCATGTCCGTGAAGCGCTTGACCAGGGCGGGCTCGGCCAGGGCGGTGCGCAGGGATTTGTTGAGGCGCTCGATGACGGCCTGGGGCGTGCCTCGCGGAGCGTACAGGCCGTGCCATACGGCAAGCTCGAAGCCGGGCTGGCCGGCCTGCGCGAAGGTGGGCACATCGGGCAGGGAGGGCAGGCGTTCGCGCGTGGCGACGGCGTAGCCCTTGAGCATGCCCGCCTGTATGTGCGGGCCGGTGGCCACGGGCTGGTCGCAGATGACATCGACATTGCCTGCCACCAGGTCCTGCAGGGCCGGACCCGTGCCACGGTAGGGCACCAGGGTGGCCTCGGTGGAGGTGGTCTGCAGCAGCAGCATGGCGCACAGGTGGGAGGTGGCGCCTACGCCGGCATGCGAGAAGCGCACTTCGCCCGGTTTGGCCTTCATGTGGGCGATGAAGTCCGCCAGCGTGGCGGGCGCAAAGCCTTTGCTGCGCACCAGGATCATGGGTACGTCGCCGGCCAGCGCGATGGGTTCCAGGTCGCGCCTCACATCGAAAGCGAGCTTGCTGTAGAGCGCGGGTGCCGTGGCAATGCCCATGTTGTGCAGCAGCAGGGTGTGGCCGTCGGCCTGGGCGCGTGTGACGCGGCTGGTGCCGATGGTGCCACCGGCGCCGCCCAGGTTCTCGACGATGACCTGCTGGCCCAGGTCGCGCGTCATGGCCTCGGCCAGCACGCGGGCCAGCACGTCGGTGGAGCCTCCGGCCGCGTAGGGAACGACGATGGTGACGGGCTTGTTGGGGAAGGCCTGGGCGGCAAGGCTGGCCGCTGCCAGTGCGGCGGCGAGAAGGGTCTGGGCGAGGGGGTTGCGGATGAGGTGGCGCATGGGTTTGTCTCCTGGAGGCGCGTGCAGGGGCCGCCGGCTCTGTGCGGCCGGTTGTCGGTGGCGTGTTTGGTGGCGTGAGGCAGGAAGGCAAGGGCCGCATGCGGCCCTTGACGACGGCGAGACGGCGCAGGCTCAGGCCGGGGCCACGTACCTGTACAGCTCGGTGTGGTCGGCGGCGGGTCCCAGGGACCTGGAGGCGTCGGCCGCCATGGCGCTGACCTGTTCGGCCAGTGCCATGGGCGTGTGCATGGCCTGGCCCAGCGACAGGGCAATGCCCACGTCCTTGGCCTGCAGCGCCAGCGAGAAGCCCGAGTTGAAGGCGCCGTTCAGCATGAACTGGTGCGCCTTGTTTTCGGTGGTGTTGTTCTTGCCGGTGGAGGCATTGATCACGTCCACGATGGTGGCCGGCGCAATGCCGAAGGCCGCGCCTGCATGGATGGCCTCGGCCGTGGCGATGAGGGCCGCTGCCGAGACATAGTTGTTCAAGGCCTTGAGCGCATGGCCCGCGCCCACGGGGCCGACATGGGTGATGGCCTGTCCCATGCGCTGCAGCAGCGGCAGGTGCTGTGCGAGCAGGTCCGCATCGCCCCCGACCATGATGGACAGCGTGCCCGCAATGGCGCGCTTGACGCCGCCGGAGACCGGCGCATCCAGCAGCCCGATGCCGCGCTCGCCCAGCAGGCCGGCCAGCGCGCGCGTGCGGTTGGGGTCGGCCGAGCTCATGTCGATGATGCAGGCGCCGGGCGGCAGGTGCGGTGCCAGTTCGCCGACCACGGCATCGACGATGCGGGAGTCGGGCAGCATGGTGAAGACCACGCTGCAGCCGGCAAAGTCGGCCGCGCCGGATGCCACGGCCACGCCCGCATGCTCCTGCGCGAATCGTGCGGTGGCGGCGGGCACGGCGTCCCGGATGACCAGGGCGTGCCCTGCGGCGTGCAGCAGGTGGGCCATGGGCTGGCCCATCATTCCGAGGCCGATGAATCCTATGGTGGTCATGCTGCGTGCCTCAGATGTCCATCTCTTTGAAGACTTCCGAAGCCACGCGGAAGGAGTCGATGGCGGCCGGCACGCCGCAGTAGATGGCGGTCTGCAGGAAGACCTCCTTGACCTCTTCCTTGGTCAGGCCGTTGTTGATGGCGCCGCGCACATGCAGCTTGAGTTCATGCGGGCGGTTCAGCGCCGTGATCATGGCCAGGTTCAGGAAGGAGCGCGTCCTGCGGTCCAGGCCGGGGCGGTTCCAGACATCGCCCCAGCAGTACTGGGTGACCAGCTCCTGCATGTCGATGTTGAAGTCCGTGGCGTTCTGGATGGACGCATCGACATACTCGGCGCCCAGCACCTCGCGGCGGGTGGACAGGCCCTGGTCGAAGAGGGCGGGGTTCTTGGGTGCATAGGCTCGGGTCATGAAAACTCCTGATGGAAGGCGGTGAAGGTGTCTTTCGGTGGAGTGGATTTAATCAGATTGTCAGACAATCCTACTTGATGAAAATCGGGATTGCCTGCCGAGCCAGGTGTGTGTATGACAATCCGTCAGTCCGTCCGGCCCCTGGATTGGCGGGTAGGATTCGTCCCATGAACCAGATGCTGCGTGTCCCCCGCGAAGAAACGTCGCTGCGCCTGCGCACGACGCAGACCCTGCGCACGGCCATCCTCGATGGCGTGTTTGCGCCGGGCCAGAAGCTGTCCGAGCGCGAACTGTGCGAGAGCCTTGATGTGAGCCGTTCATGCCTGCGCGAGTCGCTGCAGCACCTGCAGGCCGAGGGGCTGATCACCATCGTTCCGCACCGCGGTCCCGAGGTCACTGACATCTCGGTGCAGGAAGTGCGCGATATCTACGAGGTGCGGGCCAGCCTGGAGGGGCTGGCCAGCCGGGGCTTTGCGCTGCATGCCTCGGCAGGCCAGCGCGCCGCGCTGCGCGCCAAGCTGGGCGAGCTGGCCGTGCCCGCCGTGGCCAGCGACAAGGTGGCCCTGCTGGCGATCAAGAACCAGTTCTACGACATCCTGATCGAGGGCTGCGGCAATCTGGTGGCCGGCCAGATGCTGCGGCAGCTGAACAACCGCGTGACGGTGCTGCGGCGCATCTCCATGTCCCAGCCCGGGCGCCTGCCGCAGACGCTGGCCGAGCTGGACGCCATCGTGGCGGCGATAGAGCAGGGCGACGCGGACCAAGCCGCGCGCCTGAGCGCCGAGCATGTGCAAAAGGCCAGCCAGGGCGTGTTGCGCGCCATGGCCGAGAAGGCTGGCCCGGCCAGCTGATGCCGGAGCCTGTGCCTGGGGGTGTCAGTCCGTGTGCGCTCAGTCCGGCTTGACCTGGGCGCGCTTGAGCACCTTTTGCCAGCGCGTCTGCTCGGTGGCAATGAACTGCGCGAACTGCTGGGGCGTGCTGCCGATGGGCTCGGCCGCATCGCCCTGCAGGCGCTTGAGCGCGTCGGGCGCCTTGACGGCCTTGGCGCATTCGGCAGCCAGCTTGTCCACGTGGGCTCGGGTCATGCTGGAGGGGGCGAGCATGCCGTACCACTGCGTCATCTCGAAGCCCGGGAAGCCCTGCTCGGCCACGGTGGGCACGTCGGGCAACTGGGGCAGGCGCTGGGTCGATCCCGTGGCGATGCAGCGCACCTTGCCTGCCTTGATGAAGGGCAGCAGGGCGGCAGCGCCGACCGAGGCGGCGTCCAGGCGGCCCGACATCAGGTCCGTCATCATGGGGCCCGTGCCGCGATAGGGCACGTGCAGCATGAAGATCTCGGCCGTCATCTTGAGGTACTCGAAGGCCAGGTGCCCGGCGCTGCCATTGCCGGCCGAGCCGTAGCTGAGCTGGCCCGGCTTCTTCTTGGCGTAGGCGATGAGTTCGCGCAGGTTCTTGACCGGCACATCGGGGTGGACCACGTACAGGCTGGGCACCTTGGCCAGCAGGCTGACGGGCTGGAAGTCCTTGTTCGCGTCGTAGGGCAGCTTGTCGAAGATGTAGGGATTGACGGCCAGCGTGCCGATGTGGCCCAGGATGACGGTGCTCTGGTCATCGGCGCGCGCCACTTCCTGCATGGCGATGTTGCCGGCCGCGCCGGGCTTGTTGTCCACGAAGACGTTCTGGCCCAGGGTCTTGGACAGCTCGGCCGCCGTGGAGCGCGCCACGATTTCCGAGCTGCCGCCCGGCGCAAAGGGCACGACAAAGCGGATGGGGCGCGTGGGCCAGGCGTCCTGCGCCAGCGCGGCCGCAGGCAGCAGGCCCGACAGGGCCATGGCGCCCGTGCCGGCCAGCAGTTGGCGGCGGCCGAGCGGGGGCAGGTCTGCGTGGTGAAGAAAGTCGCGCGAAGGCATGTCTGGTCTCCTGGCTATCGTTGTAGTGAATGGGCAGCGGATGCGGCGCCAGCGATGGTGGCGCCGGCGGCTGTCAATCTGCTGTCAAACCAGGGTCTGCAGGCTACGGAGATACCCGGGGGATCAGGCTTTTCCCTCGGCACCCAGGGCCTGGCCGATGGCCTCGGCCGCCTGCAGGCCGCTGCGCACGGCGCCTTCGATGGTGGCCGGATACGGTCCATCCACATGGTCGCCGCAGGCCCACAGGCCGTGGCCCAACTCCATGCCGGGGCGCTGCAGCTGCGGCAGGCAGGCGAAGGTGGCGCGCTTGTCGATCACGGTGCGCAGCGCAACCAGTCCATGCCAGCCCAACTGCGCCCGGGCCTGGGCCAGCACCTGGGCCTGCAGGGTTTCGCGGTCCGATGCGCTGTCGCTGATGACGAAGGCCATCAGGCCCTGCGGGCCGCCGAGTTGCCCGCGGTCGAAGACGAATTGCGCGGGCGCATCGGGCGTGGAGCGCAGCGCCAGCCAGGGCGCGCCCGGGGGCAATGTGTGGGAGGGATCGCCGGTCTGCGCATAGACGGTGGCAATGGAGCGGTGCTGCAGGTCCTGGGCCAGCTGCGCCCAGCGCTGCAGGGCAATGCCGTCGCGCGCAGGCAGGCTGTCGTGCTCGGCAGCGGTGAGTGCCAGGCGCGCCGCCTCGGGCGCGGGGCAGGCCAGCAGCACGGCGTCGAAGGGCGCGTCTTCGGCCTGGGCTGCGCCCAGCGTCCAGTGCGGGCCCTGGGGCTGCAGTTCGGCCACGCGGCTGCCCAGGCGCACGGCGTGGCCGCGCTCTTGCAGCCACTGCGCGGCCGGCGCCGGGAACAGGCTGCCCAGGTCACGGCGCGGCACCAGGAAATGCGAGCCGCCACGGCCGCTGAACAGCGCATCGCGCAGCACGCGAAGGAACACCGTGCCGCTGGCCAGGTGAATGGGCGTGTTGAGCGCCGAGATGCACAGCGGGTCGATGAACTCGCTGACCAGGCGCTGCGGCAGGCCGGCGCACAGGTCGGCCACGGTGGCCTGCGGCGCGCAGCGAAAGCCCGCCAGCCGCCAGCGCACGGCACGCGCCAGCAGGGCTGCACGCTCGCCCAGGCTCCAGCCGCGTGCGGTGGCAATGCCGGCCAGCGCATCCAGCGGCGCAGGCCAGTCGGGAAAGCGCAGGCCGCTGCCATCGGCGTAGGGCAAGGCCATGGGCTGGCGGTGCAGGGCCCGTTCAGGGTCCACGCCCACCTCGCGCATGAGGCGCAGGCTTTCGGTGTAGGCACCGATGAGGATGTGTTGGCCGTTGTCCACGCGCAGCGGGCCCTGTGGCGTGTCGAGGTCCATGCCGCGCGCACGGCCGCCGGGCTCGCGTGCGGCCTCGTGCAATGTGATGTGCCAGCCGCTGCGGGCCAGCGTGAGGGCGGCCGCAAAGCCGGCCCAGCCGCCGCCGAGGATGGCGGCGCGCGGCACAACGGTGCGCGGCTGCGCGGCGCGCGGCTTGTCTTTGGCGCTCTCTCTGCTCACCGCGCCATGCGCCCCAGCGCCTGCATCTTCCAGGCCAGCCACAGCTTGCGCAGCGGCGGCAGGCTGATGCGCTGGTGCAGCACGCGGAAGTCGTCGGCCTCGATCTCGCGCAGCAGGGTGCGGTAGATGCTGGCCATCATCAGGCCGGGCTTTTGCGTGCGGCGGTCGGCCGCGGGCAGCAGGGCCAGGGCCTCGTCGTAGAGGCGGTGGGCGCGCTCGGCCTGAAAGCGCATCAGCGCGGTGAAGCGGTCCGAGTACTCGCGCTTGGTGATCTCATGCGCCTTGACGTCGAACTGCTGCAGCTCGCTGATGGGCAGGTAGATGCGTCCGCGCATGGCGTCCTCGCCCACGTCGCGGATGATGTTGGTCAGCTGGAAGGCCAGTCCCATCTTGTGGGCGTAGGCCGTGGTTTCTTCCTGCGTCTGGCCAAAGATGCGTGCGGCCACTTCGCCGACCACGCCTGCGACCAGGTGGCAGTAGCGCGTCAGGCCCTGGAAGTCCAGGTAGCGGGTCTGCTCCAGGTCCATGCGGCAGCCGTCGATGACCGCCTGCAGGTGGCGCTCCTCGATGGCGTAGACCGGGGCGTGCGGCATGAGCGCCCGCATCACGGGATGCGAGGGCTTGCCTGCAAAGGCCTGGTGCACTTCGTTTTGCCACCAGCCGAGCTTGGTGGCGGCCACGCCGGGGTCGGAGACTTCGTCCACCACGTCGTCCACTTCGCGGCAGAACGCATAAAAGGCGGTGATGGCCGCACGGCGCTCGCGCGGCAGGAAGAGGAAGGCGTAATAAAAGCTGCTGCCCGAGGCGGCAGCCTTGTCTTGGACGTACTGATCCGGATTCATATGGGGCCGGATTGTCCCATGGACGGCTTGGGGCCAAAGCCTGGGTGTCGCAACGGCCGGCCCGCCATCACATGCGCAGGGCGCGCCACAGCAGCAGCGGCGCATCGGCCTTGCCGACGGTGGGGCGGCGGTAGAGGCTGGCGCCCTGCAGCGCATCGACCTTGTCCAGGATGCGCAGCCCGCCCTGCACCACCAGACGCAGCTCCCAGCCGATGCGGCCCGGCAGGCGGTGCACCAGCGGTGCGCCGGACTGCATCAGTGCGCGCGCCCAGGCCGATTGGTCGGCCAACAGCGCGCGCACGGCAGGGGTCAGTGCAGCGGGCTCGGCGCGCAGGTCTTCACGCCGCACGCCGTGGGCCGTGCAGTCGGCATCGGTCAGGTAGTGGCGCTGGCGTGGCAGGTCCACGCTGAAGTCCTGCCAGAAATTGATCAGTTGCAGGGCGGTGCAGATGGCGTCGCTGCGGGCCAGCGATTCGGCATCATCCACCCCGTACAGATGCAGCAGCAGCCGGCCCACGGGGTTGGCCGAGCGGCGGCAGTAGTCAAGCAGCTCGGCGCGGTCGGCGTAGGTGGTGCCGGATTCGGTCTTGTGCACGTCTTGCGCGAAGGCGCTGAGCAGGTCGTCCATCAGCGCCAGCGGCAGCTTGTGGGCGCGTACTTGCGGCGCCAGCCCTGCAAAGACAAGAGGCCAGGCCGTGCGGGCGAGCATGGAGGCCTCGCCTTCGGTGCCCAGCGCCATCAGGTCGGCACGGTAGGCGGCCAGCGCGGCCAGGCGCTCGGACGGCGTGGCGTCGCCCTCGTCGGCCAGATCGTCTGCAGTGCGTGCGAAGTGGTAGAGCGCGGCAATCGGCGGGCGCAAGCGGGGCGGGCACAGCCAGGACGCCACGGGAAAGTTCTCGTAGTGCGTGACCGGGGCGGGGGAGGCGGGCAGGGTGGGAGCGGTGGACTTCACGGTGGCCGATTGTCGATGCTGCGCGCAAGGCCATGCATTTCACTTGACGGGCTCAAGGGCTTCTCCTAAATTACTAACCCGTCAGTCAGTAAACGGCGCCAGCCAGCTGCCGCGGCATGTTGCCCGGATCTTGCAGCCCGCAGCCGCTTTTCGCACCAGCCCTCCCGGATCCACATGCCCGACTTGCCATCGAACCCTGCCGCGCCCGCTTTGCCGCGCCATCTTCTTCTTGCCCCTCTGTGCCTGGCCGCCGCGCTGGCGCTGGGCGCCTGCTCCAAGGCCGAGCCGCCGCCCGAGCCGGTGCGCGCCGTCAAGCTGCTCACCGTAGGCGTGGGCGCGCTGGACACGCAACTGGAGTACGCGGGCGAGGTGCGCGCGCGCATAGAGTCGCGCCTGGGCTTTCGCGTGGCCGGCAAACTCGTGCGCCGCGAGGTGGAACTGGGCCAGCACGTGCAGGCAGGCCAGTTGCTGGCGCGGCTCGATGCCAGCGACTACCGGCTGGGAGCTGACGCCGCGCGCGCCCAGGTGGCGGCCGCGACCACGCAGCGCGATCTTGCCGCCGCCGATGTGAGGCGTTACTCGCAGCTGAAGGCGCAGAACTTCATCAGCGGTGCGGAGCTGGAGCGGCGCGAGGCCACGCTCAAGTCCGCCCAGGCCACGCTGGACCAGGCCAAGGCGCAACTGGCATCGCAGAGCAATCAGGAGTCCTACGCGCAACTGCTGGCCGATGTGCCCGGCGTGGTGACAGGCATAGACGCCGAGCCGGGCCAGGTGGTGTCGGCTGGCTCGCCCGTGGTGCGCATTGCCCAGGACGGCCCGCGCGATGTGGTCTTCGTGGTGCCCGAAGACAAGCGCGGTGCCATCCGCGTGGGACAGAAAGTGAATGTGCGCCCCTGGTCGGCCGGCATGCAGCCGCTGCAGGGCCAGGTGCGCGAGGTGGCAGCCAGCGCCGATCCCGTCACGCGCACCTACCAGGTGAAGGTGGCTTTGCCCACCTCGGACGCCGCCGCCGTGCCGCCGCTGGGTGCCACGGTCCACGCATTGCCCGAGGGCATGGGCCCCACGGGCCAGCCCGTGATCAAGCTGCCCACCACCGCGCTGCGCCAGGAAGGCGGCGGCGGCCAGGGTACGGCCGTGTGGGTGTTCGACGCCGCCAGCAGCACGGTGAAGCTGCAGCCCGTGCAACTGGCCACGGCCGATGGCAACGAGGCCGTGATTGCCGCTGGCCTGACGCCCGGCATGCAGGTGGTGGCCGCCGGCGTGCATGTGCTCACGCCAGGCCAGAAGGTCACGGTCTATCAGGACCGTTATGACAAGGCCCCGCAGCCGGCACAGCAGCAGCCGGCTCAGCAGCGGCCGCAACAGACACAGCCTGCACAGGCACCTGCCGCCGCAGGCGCTGCGCCCAGCGGAGCGGCCCAATGAGCGGGCCCAAGCACAAGGCGCCGCAGGGCGCGCACTTCAATCTTTCGCGCTGGGCGCTGGACCATGTGGCGCTGACGCGCTATTTCATCGTCGTGCTGCTCCTGCTGGGCTTTGCCTCTTACTTCCAGCTGGGACAGGACGAAGACCCGCCCTTCACCTTCCGCGCCATGGTGGTGCGCACCAACTGGCCCGGCGCCACGGCGCAGCAGATGGCCGAGCAGGTCACCGACAAGATCGAGCGCACGCTGCAGGAGGTGCCCTACGCCGACAAGATCAGCAGCTACTCCAAGCCCGGCGAGTCGATGATCATCTTCCAGCTCAAGGACAACTCGCGCCCCGGCGATGTCCAGCAGCTGTGGTACACGGTGCGCAAGAAGATCGGCGACATGCGCTACACCCTGCCGCAGGGCGTGCAGGGGCCGTTCTTCAATGACGAGTTCGGCGATGTCTATGGCGTGATCTACGCCCTGCAGGCCGACGGCTTCAGCTACGCCGAGCTCAAGACCATGGCCGACGACGTGCGCCAGCGCCTGCTGCGCGTGCCCGATGTGGCGAAGGTTGAGCTGTTCGGCGTGCAGGACGAGAAGGTCTACATCGAGCTGTCGCAGCGCCGCCTGTCGCAGCTGGGCCTGGACATGAACCAGGTGCTGGGCCAGCTGGGCCAGCAAAACGCCATCGAGGGCGCAGGCGTGCTGCAGACGCCGCGCGAGGATGTGCAGGTGCGCGTGGCCGGCCAGTTCCTGGCGGTGGATGAGCTGCGCGCCATGCCCATCCGCGGCGCATCGGGCGCGCAGCTGCGCCTGGGCGATATCGCCGAGATCCGCCGCGGCTATGCCGATCCGGCCAATGTGAAGGTGCGCCACCAGGGCCGCGAGACGATTGCGCTGGGCGTATCCATGACCAAGGGCGGCGACATCATCCGCCTGGGCAAATCCCTGCGCGGCGCCGTGGGCGACATCGCGCGCACGCTGCCGGCCGGCGTGGAGCTGGCCAACATGCAGGACCAGCCCAAGGCGGTGGCCGATTCGGTCAACGAATTCCTGCAGGTGCTGATCGAGGCCGTGGTGGTGGTGCTGGCCGTGAGCTTCATCAGCCTGGGCCTGCACAAGCGCGAGGGCCACCAGCCGCTGTGGAAGCGCTGGTACATCGACCCGCGCCCGGGCCTGGTGGTGGCCATCACGATCCCGCTGGTGCTGGCCGCGACCTTCCTGGCCATGTGGTACTGGAACATCGGCCTGCACAAGGTGTCGCTGGGCTCGCTGATCATCGCGCTGGGCCTGCTGGTGGACGACGCCATCATTGCCGTGGAGATGATGGTGCGCAAGATGGAGGAGGGCTACGAGAAGTACCGCGCCGCCACCTTTGCCTACGAGATCACGGCCAAGCCCATGCTGACCGGCACGCTGATCACGGCGGCGGGCTTCCTGCCCATCGGCATGGCCAAGTCCATGACGGGCGAGTACACCTTCGCCATCTTCGCGGTGACGGTGATTGCGCTGGTGCTCAGCTGGTTCGCCTCGGTGTACTTCGTGCCCTACCTGGGCATGCTGCTGCTCAAGCGCCCGCCGCACGCGGCCACGCTGCCGCCCGAGGTGGCCTCGGGCGAGGTGCCCATCGAGGAGACCAACCTCAATGCCTCGTCTGCCGAGCATGAAGTCTTCGACAGCCCGTTCTACAACCGCTTCCGGCGCGCCGTGAACTGGTGCGTGACGCACCGCTGGCTGACCATCGCCATCACGGTGCTGGTCTTCGCGCTGGGCCTGGTGGGCATGTCGCGCGTGCAGCAGCAGTTCTTCCCGGATTCCAGCCGGCCCGAGGTCCTGGTGGACATCTGGTTCCCCGAGGGCACGTCGCTGGCCGCCAACGAGGCCGTCACGCGCCGCGTGGAAGAGCGCTTCATGCAGCTGGACGGCGTGCGCACGGTCAGCGAGTGGGTGGGCTCGGGCGTGCCGCGTTTCTACCTGCCGCTGGACCAGGTGTTCCCGCAGAACAACGTCTCGCAGTTCATCCTGGTCGCCCAGGACCTGCCCACGCGCGAGCGTCTGCGCAAGGCGCTGCCGGCGCTGCTGGCCCAGGAGTTCCCCGAGGTGCGGGGCCGCGTCAAGCTGCTGCCCAACGGGCCTCCCGTGCCCTATCCGGTGCAGTTCCGCGTCTCCGGCACCGATCCGCAAAAGCTGCGTGCCTATGCCGACGAGGTCAAGCAGGTCATGATCGCCAACGCCGACATGCGCGGCGTCAACGACAACTGGAACGAGTCCGTCAAGGCCGTGCGCCTGGAGGTGGACCAGGACAAGGCGCGCGCCCTGGGCGTGAGCAGCCAGGCCATCGCACAGGCGGCCCGCGTCATGCTCAGCGGCTCCACCGTGGGCCAGTTCCGCGAGGGTGACAAGCTCATCGACATCGTGCTGCGCACGCCGTATTCGGAGCGAGACGCCATCACCGACATCGCCAACGCCTACCTGCCCACGGCGTCGGGCAAGTCGATCCCGCTCACGCAGATCGCCAAGCCCGTGATGGTCTGGGAGCCCGGCGTGATGTGGCGAGAAAAGCGCATGTTCGCCATCACCGTGCAGGGCGATGTGCGCGAGGGCCTGCAGGGCGCAACGCTGACCCATGCCCTGTTGCCGGGCCTGCGCGAGATCGAGGCGCGCTGGCATGCCGCAGGCGACACGGCCTACCGCATCGATGTGGCTGGCGCCGTGGAGGAAAGCTCCAAGGGCTCGGACGCCATCGTCGCTGGTGTGCCGGTGATGCTGTTCCTCACCTTCACGCTGCTCATGCTGCAACTGCGCAGTGTCAGCCGTTCACTGCTGGTGTTCATCACCGGGCCGCTGGGAATTCCCGGCGTGGCGGCGGCGCTGCTGCTGCTGGGCCGGCCCTTCGGCTTCGTGGCGCTGCTGGGCGTGGTGGCGTTGATGGGCATGATCCAGCGCAACTCGGTGATCCTGATCGACCAGATCGAGACCGACCGCGCGCGCGGCGTGCCGGCCTGGGACGCCATCATCGAAGCCGCCGTGCGCCGCCTGCGCCCCATCGTGCTGACGGCTGCCGCCGCCGTGCTGGCCATGATCCCGCTGTCGCGCAGCGTGTTCTGGGGCCCCATGGCCGTGGCCATCATGGGCGGGCTGATCGTGGCCACGGTGCTGACACTGCTGGCGCTGCCGGCCATGTACGCCGCCGTGTTCCGCGTGCGCCGCGAGCCCACGCATTGATGCGGCGAAAGCGCAGAGGCCGCCGCTCAAATCCGGGGTATGGCAATGCACCCCGCAATTGCGGCTAGAATCTGCGCCCTGACCTAGGAGCCGCCGCGCAGGCGGCTCCCCCAAGAACCAGCGCGGGTGGCGAAATTGGTAGACGCACCAGGTTTAGGTCCTGACGCCAGCAATGGTGTGGGGGTTCGAGTCCCCCCCCGCGCACCACGCACCAACGCCGCTCAACTGCGGCGAACACTGCTCAAGCCCGCTTCCTGTAGAGGAGGCGGGCTTTTTTTCTGGTTTCTGGGGGCAAAACGGAACGGGTTGAAACCGGCACAAAACAGCGCAAAATCACATCACAATCCCGCGCAGATCCCGCTTGTGATCCCGCGCGGGCAGCAGGAGGTGGGATGGCGTATTTCCGGAAGGTGAAGAACGGCTGGCGGGCCGAGGTGGAGCGTGCGGGTATTCGGCGCACCGCCACGCGGGCGACCAAAGCCGAGGCGCAGGGCTGGGCCGTGGCCGAGGAGGCGGCCATTCTGGCCGGGGCGCGCGGGGAGTTTCCGCGGCGCACGCTGGCCGAGGCGGTGGAGCGCTATCGGCGCGAGGTGACTGACAAAAAGACGGCCAGCACGGCGCGGGCCGATCATTTGCGCTTTGATGCCTGGCTGCGCGAGTTTCCCGAGCTGGCCTCCAAGGTCTTCCACGAGATCACGGGCGACGACCTGGCGCGCTGGCGCGATGCGCGGCTGCAGCAGGTCTCCGGCGCCAGCGTGCTGCGCGAGGCGCAGCAATTCCGTCCGATCTGGACGCTGGCGGTCAAGCAGTGGAAATGGGTGGGCAAGAGCCCCTGGCCGGAGATCAAGCTGCCGGCCAAGTCCCATGCGCGCCGGCGCACGGGGCAGTGGAGCGAGGTGCGGCGCATGCTGCGCTCGGCCAATGTCTCGCCGCGCCTGGCGCCTGTCACCGCCATGGAGCAGACGGCCTGGACCATGCTGGTGGCCCTGCACACGGCCATGCGCAGCGGCGAGATCCTGCGCATGGGCCGCAGCAATGTGGATCTCAAGCGCCGGGTCTACCACCTGCCGCACCACAAGACCGAGGCCAAAGTGGGCGAGCGCCATGTGCCGCTGACGCGCCGTGCCGTGCGCCTGCTGCGCGTGCTGGACGCCGCGGCCGAGGCTGCCGGGCGCGACGCCTACTGGACCATCAGCGACGCCAGCCGCGACACGCTCTACCGCAAGCTGCGCGACCGGGTGATGGTGGAGGGCCTGCGCTTTCATGACCTGCGAGCCACGGCGCTGACCTGGCTGAGCAAGCGCGTGGATGTGATGACGCTGGCCCGCATCAGCGGCCACGTGGATATCAACGAGCTGTTCAATACCTATTACCGGGAGACGGCCGAGGACATAGCGGCACGGTTGTAGGCAGGATGGCTGCCAGAAATATCACTCCAATATGATATGTTGACAATATTATTCTGGAGTGATAATTTCAATCCATCATCTTGAGATGATATTTTGAATGCCCTGGCCAGGAGAACACCATGGACCACCTGTTGCAACTGCCCGATCAGCTTGCGCTGCACCTGAAGTCGCTGCGCAAGGCCGCTGGCGTGAGCCAGGCCCAACTGGCACAGCGGCTGGGCGTGTCCCAGTCGCGTGTGGCGGCGATAGAGCGTGACCCGGCCGCCATCAGCGTGCGCCAGCTGATGGAGATCCTGCAGCTGCTGGATGCCGATCTGCTCATGCGGCCCAGGGCGGATGCGGTGGCTTCTTCTGCACCTGTGCCTGTGCCTGTGCCTGTGCCTGCTGCGTTGAAGATTGCCGAGCCAGCTCCACAACCGTACGCGGGTGACAACGTGCCCCGCAAGCCCGCCGACCGCCCCGTGGCCTTCAAGCCGCAGGCGCTGCCGCCGCACTGGCAGGACCGCAAGCCGAAAGGGTCCTGGTGATGGCGGTGCTGGGCGTCTGGATGAATGGGGAGCGGGTGGGCACCTGGGAGGTCACGCGTACGGGCCGCCATGTGTTCGCCTATGACCCGGCCTGGCCGCAGAGCGCGCATGCGCGGCCGCTGTCGCTGTCCATGCCCTTCACGCGCGACCTGACGGTGGCGGGCGAGGTGGTGGCCCACTATTTCGACAACCTGCTGCCGGACGGCGAGGGCATTCGCCGGCGCATTCACCAGCGCTTCGGGCTGCGCGGGATCGATGCGTTTTCGCTGCTGGAAGCCATTGGCCGCGATTGCGTGGGGGCCGTGCAGCTGCTGCCCGAGGGGGCCGTGCCCGACGGTTTTGACCAGGTGCGCTTCGAGCCGCTGAGCGAGGCGCAGATTGCAGAGCACCTGGCCAGCCTGGGTGGCGGGTTTGGTGCGCTGGAGGTGGACCAGGAGTTCCGGCTGTCCATCGCCGGTGCGCAGGAGAAGACGGCGGTGCTGCGCCATGGCGGCCAGTGGTGCCGCCCGCTGGGTGCGACGCCGACCACGCATATCCTGAAGCCGGCCATCGGCGTGGTGCCGCACTGGCACTACGACCTGAGCGAGTCAGTGGCCAATGAGTGGCTGTGCGCCCGCCTGCTGGCCGAGCTGGGCTTTGCCGTGGCCGACAGCAGCATCGAGAGCTTTGGCGGGCAGCAGGTGCTGTGCGTGGAGCGCTTTGACCGCGCCTGGACGCCCCGGGGCTGGATTGCGCGTCTGCCCCAGGAAGATTTCTGCCAGGTGCGCGGCGTTGCCAGCGCCAACAAGTACGAGACCCATGGCGGGCCTGGCATGCTGCAGTGCCTGCAGGTGCTGCAGCATGGCAGCGAGCCTGCCCAGGATTGCGCCCGCTTCGTGATGGCCCAGCTGGCGTTCTGGCTGCTGGCGGCCACGGACGGGCATGCCAAGAATTTCTCGGTGTTCCTGCAGCCGGGCGGCGGCTATGAGATGACGCCTCTGTACGACGTGCTGTCGGCCTGGCCCATCATCGGTCACGGCCACGGCAAGATCGCCCGCCAGCGCGCCAGGATGGCCATGGCCCTGCCGGGGCGCAGCCGCCACTACCGCTTGGCCGAGATCCAGCGCCGCCACTGGAAGGCCTTGGCCGAGACCACGCGCATCGCAGGCCTGTGGGAGAGCATGGTGGAGATGGTCGAGGCGCTGGACGGCGCCATCGACCGGCTGCAGCCTCGCCTGCCGGCCAGCGTGCCGCAGCCTATGGCCCGGCAGATCTTCGACGGGGCGCGCGACCAGGCTCGCCGCTTTCTTGCGGGCAGCGATCACTGAGCGCACGGCGATGGCCTGGTGCCGGCTCACCGGCGCCCCTCGGCCCAGGCCTTGACGTCGGCCATGCGCCAGTAGCGGATGCGGCGGCTGGCGTTGATGAAGGGCTTGGGAAAGTCCGGGCGCTTGGTCAGGCGCGCGGTGACGTGCTCGCGGCTCAGGCCCAGGTAGTTGGCGATGCCCTGGGTGTCCAGGCGCGGGGCGCTGTGAAAGAGTTCCATGTTCTGTTGCGTCATTGCGGTGTTCTCCGATGTCGTGTCCGGTGCTGGGGTGCTTGATCAGGCCTGGCGCGGCGTGATGGACTTGCCTGCCTTCTTGCGCTCCACACGTTCAACTCGCTCGACTCGCAGCACGGGCCGGCCGCTGGCCAGCAGGGCGCAGGCCTGGGCGTGGCTGGCGCTGGCCGCCTTCAGTCGCAGCACGGGCAGCAGGCGGGCGTCGGCCAGTTGATCCAGCTGCGCGGCGTCCACGCCGTGGGGGATGAGGGTGGCGCGATAGCTGCGCAGGGCGGTGATGTTGTGGTGCATGGTGGGTCCTCCTGGGGTGGATCAGCTGGTCAAGAAAGGGTGGTTGGATGGCGTGGCGCCCGATGCGGGGCGGTGCAGCACGGAATGGGGCACTGGATCGGCACCCGAATCGGGCCCGGCCGGGTTGGCCCGGTCCTCGCGCTGGTGCCCGCCGCGGCCGATGAGGGCGCGCAGCGTGTGGCCCGTGAGCCGGGCCGTACAGTTATTGAAACCAGTCCAAGCGCGCGCCAGCGGCGCGCGGGCGGGCAGGGCGGGCGGGGCCGTGTCGGCGACCTCGGCACCCTCGGCGCCCTCGACGCTTTCTGCACCGTGGTTTTCCTGGAACTCCAGCGTGGCGCGCGCCACGCTGCGCCAGGCGATGCGGCGCGAGACCAGCCACTGGCCGCGCCGGGTTTCCAGACCCACCACGCGGCCGCAGCCGGGCGCGATGGCCTCGCCGTATTGGTTGACGGCGCCGGCGGGCACGGGGCGGCGTGCCATGCGCAGGTGCCAGCGGTCGCGGGCCAGGCAGTGGCCGCCCATGGCTTCCATGTAGCGGCGCCAGTCGGCGGGGATGTCGGGCCCGTGGCGGTGGCTGGCGCCCCAGGCCTTCCAGCTGGCCTTGTCGCCGTCGATGCGGATCTGTTCGACCTGGTCCTTGCTGACACGGCGCAGCTCGCGCCAGACGCAGACGCTGGGCATGCCCACGGCCTGGAACTGGCGAATGCCCCAGCAGGCGGCCCAGGCGTCCACGCGGCGGTGGCCGGGCATGCCGCCCTGCTCCACATCCCACAGGCGGCCCTGCACCACGTCCAGGTGGTCGGCCAGGGCCACATGGCCCACGCTCTTGGCGATGTACTTGGCCACGTAGCCGGCAGCGCCGCCGCCGGTCATGCGCTTGACGTTGACGCGGTTGCGCTGGGCGCCGCGCTCGTCGCCATCTTCGCTGAGCCACCATTTGCGGATGGCGGCCTCGATGTGCCGGGCGTGCTCCTCGCACTCGGCCCAGACCAGGGCGTGCCAGTGCGGCGTGGCGTCATGGTGCGGCTCGGCCACGCGGATGCCGTACATGGCGATGCGCTGGCGGCCCAGGTGCGAGCGCACGCGCGCCCACATGGTGCGCAGCCACAGCTGGGCATCGCGCGGCGTGCTGTGGCCGTCGTAATGGGGGTTGGGGCGCGGCCGGCCGCCGCTGCCCAGCGTGACGGCGTGAAAGCGGCTGGGCGCCGTCAGCGTGAGAAAGAGGCCGACGTGGCTGCGCGCGTCGGCATATTCCTCTGCGCCGCGGATGCGCGTCATCAGCTCGCCGCCACGGATCACGGGGTTGGCCGGCGACAGCGCGGCCAGCTCGGCCAGGGTGAAGACCTGGCCGGCCTCGTTTCGGTAGAGGCTGCGCTCCAGCGCGCGGGCGTTGCGTTCGATCTGCGCGGTGCGCCGGCGCACGGTGGCATTGCTGGCATAGCCGCCGGCGCTGCGGTTGACGATGCCCAGCTTGACGGCGCCGGCCTCCACGGTGCGCGTGACGTGGCGGCGCAGCATGCGGCGCCACCAGGCCGCGTCCAGCGCGCGGCGGATGGCGGGCTCGCCGGCCAGCGGCGTGCTTTCCTGCAGGCCCAGCATGCGCAGCATCAGCCGCACCAGGTCCACGCGTGCGGCCAGGTCCATGTTCTGGGCCTGGGCGCCGGCGTCGAGCTCACCGACTTCGTCGCTCAGGCGCCTGGCCATCTGGCAGATCTCGTAGTCGTCCAGATTCCATTCGGCCGCACGGCCGTGGCGGCTGGCAAAGTCGTCAATGGCGGCCAGCGCGTCGTGGCAGGCAGCCCATTCGGGCTGGCCGTTGGCGTGTTGCGCGCCCTTTTGCCAGTCGCCCAGGCCCAGCAGCTTCATGGGCTGCAGCCACTGCGGCGGCAAGGCTTTTTCCAGCGCCTGCATGGCGCGCTGGACCATGTGGGGGCGGGGCTTGTGCTGGTCCCATTGCTGCAGGCTGTCGGTGCGCAGCCTGCGGCCGGTGGATTTGGCGGCGAGCAGGACGGACATGGACTCAGGTCCTCAGGGCCAGCGCGCGCAGCGGCAGCAGGCAGCTGCGCAGCGCGCGGATCTGGCGGCGGATGGCGTCGCGCTCGGGCGGCGGCATTTCGCGCCAGTCGCGCAGGGCCAGCTCCTCGATCTCGCCGTCTATGCCCGCCAGCAGCACCAGGGCCATGCGGTAGTGGCTGGCCAGGCCCGCCCATTCGCGGCTTTCGGCGCTGCCCGAGCGGCCATTGGCGCAGCGCTGCGCGGCCTCGCGCTGCAGTTCGCGCAGGCGGATGCGGCAGTCCTGGACGCTCAGGCGCTGGTAGGCCTCGGGCAGCGCGGGCGGGTCCTCGGGCCGGTATTCGGGCGCGGGCGCATCGTCTGCCCGCAGCAGTCGCATCAGATCGGAAAGGCGCAGGTCGCCGAGCTTCATGGTCTGTCCAGGTCGTTTCAGGGTGAGCGCATCCCGCAGGGCCTTCATGCAGGCTCCGCAGGTTGCGGGAAAGGGGGTGGGGTGGCGGCGGTGCAGGCGGGCTGCCCGCGCGCCGGGTGGGGCGCCGTCAGGAGCGGCGAAGGCGCCCCGGCCGCGCTAGCTGCGCGCGCCTTCGGTGGATTGGGCGGATTCGGCCGCCTGGGCTGCGCGGTGCGCTGCGCCTTCGTATTGCGAGGACGGCATGGCGTCCAGCTGGGTCTGCAGCAGCTTGCGCTTGATGTGCGTGCTCATCGGCAGGATCACCATGGGGTTGGGAATGGCGCTGGGGCTGATGGTGCGGTTGATCTCGGTCACCGCCGAGAACACATGGCCGCACTCGAAGTTGCGGCACTGGAAGATGGTCTCGCGGCTGGTGCTGGTCAGCTGCAGGCTGGTGCGGGTGTAGGCGTGTTCGTTGCAGTGGGGGCACATCATGCGCATGGCAGGCTCCTGGGGGCAGTTGGGATCGAAGACAAGGCGGTGAACAGGTCGGCGCGGGTGGCTATCGCGCCTGATCGGCCTGGGGCAGCGGTGGCATCTGCTGCTCGTACTGCTGCATGCCCATGCGGTACAGCTTCAGCGCGAAGTTGGAGGCGCTGCGGCTTTCACGGCTGGCATAGCGGGCGTGGCGTTCGCGTTCGGATGCCGTCATGCGCAGTGGCACGGGCCTGTCATGAAGCACCGGATCCGCAGGGATACCGGGCACGGCTCTGGGGGAGTGCATGGCTGTCATGTAGTATTTGGGATGGTTTGGATGGTTTGGTTACACGCTGACTGCATCATTGCTCGAAATTTCGAGCATGTCAATTGATGAATAGAAGAAATTTCGATCACATCGGTGAAAGGCTGAGGCAAGAGCGTCTGCGTCTGGACGTGGCGCAGCTCGCCATGGCCGACGCCTGCGACGTCTCGCGCGGCACCCTGGCCACCTGGGAGAAGGGCGAGCAATCGCCCAATGCGGCCGCCCTGGCCGTGATGGCGGGCCTGGGCGTGGATGTCCTGTATGTGGTCACGGGCCAGCATGCGAACGCATCGGTCCAGACCCTGGCGCCCGACGAGCGCGAGCTGCTCGATTGCTACGGCCGGGCCGACGATTCGGGCCGCGCCGCCATCATGGCCGTGGCGACCCTGGCCGCGCGCTGAACGGCCTGCGCCGGCCCGTTCCAGGACGCGTTCTACCGGCCTACCTCTCGCTCACTTGGCGCGAGTCTCCAGCGTCAGCTTGGAGGTGAAGCCGCCGTCGCCCAGCTCGTGCTGGATCTTGACGACCAGCCACGGCGTGTCATCGATCTCCGCCTTGAACCCCTGCAGCTTCAGCGGCGTCTGCGGCATCAGGTCGGGCCGCGCCAGCGCCAGCTTCAGGCCCATGGTGGCCTTGGCGCGGTTGATGCGGCCCATCTCGGCCTTGGCGGCGGCCTGCGCCTCGGCCTCGCTGCCGTAGGTGTCCTTCAGGCGCTTTTCGTTGTCCTCGGCGCCCTGCGTGGCGCTGCGTTTCTCGGCACGATCCGCGTCGTTCCAGTACGCGCGCACGCCGCTGTAGTCGTTGCGTGCGGCCGTGTGGTAGTTGTGGCTGTCGCCCACGGCGCGCGTGAGCGTGGCGGCCTCCACGGTCTGGCCGCCGGCGGTGATCTTGCTGTCGATGGCGATGAAGGCCAGCTTGCCCTTCTTGACCGTGCACACGGCGTCGTACTGGCGCGCCAGGCGGCTGCAGAAGTTCAGGTCGCTCTCGTGGGTCTGGTCGATGTGGTCCACGCGCAGGTTCTCGAACTGCGCGTCCACGCGCACCTGCAGGCCGTTGCGCTGCGCAATGCTGCGCACGATTTGGCCCAGCGTGCTGTTGTGGTAGCTGTGCTCGGAGCGCGTGCGCAGCTGGCGCTTGAGCTCGGCCGAGCGCGCATGCACCACGATCCTGTCGGGCGCACCCTGGTGCTCCACCTCGTCCACCTCGTAGGTGCCCTTGTCGACCAGGCCGTGGCCGGCCCAGCCCAGCTTCAGCGCGATCTTGGATCCCTTGCCCGGCATGGGCAGGCGCCCATCGCTGTCGTCCAGCGTGATGTCCAGCTTGTCGGCCTCTTCGCCGCGCGATTCGGACAGCGTCAGGTTCATCAGCCGCGTGTTCACGCTGCTGGTGATGTCGCGCCCGTCCAGGACGATTTCGTACTGGGGCTTGGCGTGCAAGTATTCCTGCGTGGCCATCAGATCCACCATTCCCAGAAGTCGTCATCGGGCCAGGGGTCGACGCCGCCGCCGCCTTCGGCCAGGTGATCGTCCACGCGGGCCAGCTTGAGATCGAACTCGATGCGGCGCGGCTTGCCGCCCGGTGTGTAGTGCGTGCCGGTCTGCTGGAGGCTCTCGATGACCCAGGCGCCCAGGATGCTTTCGCCGCCCACCAGGGCCCATGCCTTGCCCTGGTCGGCCATTTCGCGCAGGTCGTCCAGCGACTTGGCCGTGCCCCGGAACTCGGGTGCGAGCACGCCGGTCAGGCCCAGCGTTTCATCGCCTGGGCCCAGTGACTGGCGGGCGGGGCGCGCGCCCACGCGGCTGTTGCTCGGGTGGCGCCAGGTGCTGCTGCGCACCAGCTTGTCGAATGCCAGTGTGTCGATGCCAAAGGCAAACTGGCCCAGTGTGATCAGCATGCTCATGCTCCTCAGTCGATGTCCGACAGCTGCGACAGCACGCTGGAGCGCTTGGCCATGTCGCGGCGGTCCAGCTCGGCGGCCACGGCGCGGGCAATGGCCTGCGCATCCTGGCCGGGCGCAGCGTTGACGGTGATATGGATGGTTGCGCCGGCCACCGGGGCCGGTGCCGGCGCGGGTGCAGCGGCGCTGGCCAGCGGCGGGCGGCTGTCGATGCGCACGGCGCCCGTGTCGGCCAGGGCCGGCATGGCGCCCGTGGCCAGCGTGGCCGCCGTGGCTGCGGCCGCAACACCCTGGCGCAGTGCGCCGGCGCGGCCCTGGTCGGGTGCTGACGCATCGCCGGATTTGAACCACGAGCCCACCGACGAGGCCAGGCCGCTGATGCCCTTGCCCGCCAGGTCAGAGACCACGCCGAACAACCCGCCCGTAGCGCCATCCAGACCGGCCTTGCCGGCCTCCAGCAGCGTGCCGCCGACGCCCTTCCAGTCGCCGGCCTTGAAGGCGGTGGACAGGCCGTCCCAGTTCTGCATGATCGAGCCGCCCGCGCCCATCAGGCCGCCTGCGAGCCGGCCCATGGGTGTCATGCGCACCAGGCCCATCAGCGATGCGGCTGCACCACCCAGACTACCGCCCAGGCCACCGCCGACGGCTCCTGCGGCCCCCAGGCCGGCGCCCAGCAGGCCCATGACGGCGCCCGCACGGCCCTTGCCGGCCACGCCTTTGGCTGCGCCTGCCCCGCCGCCGAAGATGCGGCCTGCAGCGCGGCCCGCGCCGGCCAGGGCGGTGCCTATGCTGCCCATGGCAGCGCCGCGGCCCATCATGGCCAGCGACAGGACCACGGCTCCCAGCCCGCGCCTGAGCACGCCCGCAGCGTTGCTGGCCATGCGCAAGCCTCCCGACAGCAGACCCATGGCTCCGCCACCGCCGCTCATCATGGACAGGGACAGGACCACGGCGCCCACGCCGCGCCGGAGCACGCCCACGGCGTTGCTGGCCATGCGCATGCCGCCGGCCAACAGGCCCATGGCACTGCCGCCACCGCCCATCATTCCCAGCGACAGGACCACGGCCGCCAGGCCGCGCCTGAGCACGCCCAAGGCACCGCTGCCTGCGCCCATGGCCGCGCCCAGCAGGCCGAATACGGTGCGCGTGAGCAGCAGCGGCGCCAGCAGGCCGAACAGCACGCTGCTCACCACGCCGACGCCTGCGACCAGCAGGCCCAGCACGGCCACGATGCGCAGCGTCCACTGCACGATCTGGGGATGCTCCTTGACCCAGGCACGCATGCCTTCGGTCATCTCGCGCAGCGTGCCCAGCACGGCCTTGAGGTCGGACTCGATGGTCGAGCCCATGTCGCTCAACAGGCCGTTGTAGCTGTCCTTGACGGACTCGTATTGGGCCGAGACCGAGTCCTTCAGGATGGCCACGCGCCCATCCAGATCCGCCTGTGACTTGAGCTGGGAGGCGATCTGCTGGTAGCCGCCCGGGCCCTGCTGGAGCAGCGCCTCCAAGGCCTTGCGCGTCTGCGCATCGCCGCCGGCCAGCTTGTCCAGCGCAGCGGCGCGCAGCTTGTCGCTGCCCAGGCTCTGCAGCTTTTGCAGCTGGGCCATCATCTGCTCGGTGCCGCCGAACTGGCCGCTGGCGTCCTTGAAGTCCAGCGACACGCCCTGGCCCGCGAGCATCTTGTTGACCTGGCCTAGTTTGGCCGGGTCCATGGAGTTCTTGACCAGGTTGCCGACGGCCTTGCCCGCGGCCTCGCCGCTGATGCTGGCGTCGTTGAGCATGAGCAGCAGCGGCGCGAACATCTGTCCCGACCTTGCGCCCTGCTGCCCCAGCTGCGGCAGGGCCTTGCCGATGGCATCCAGGCCCTTGACCATGCCTGTCGGGTCCAGTCCCAGGTGGGAGGTGCGCTGCACCGTGTCGGCCAGTGCGGCCATGTCGCCCGCGCTTGCGCGGGTGGCCTGCTGCAGCTGCGCCGCGAACTCGCCGGCCTCCTTGGCGGGCATGTTCAGCACCGCGCCCAGGTTGGCCGCCTGCCGGGCCACGCCGCCCAGCACATCCTGCGAGGACACGCCCTGGCGCTGCAGCTGGTTCATCATCGCGATGTAGTCGGCCGTGCTGCCGGGCATGTCGGTGCCCAGGCTCTTGGCCAAGTCCAGCACCTGCTGGTAGTCGGCGCCCGGCTTGCCGTTGCTGCCCGCCATGGTGGCGCGCAGCTGTGCGGCGGCCTGGTCGTCGGTCATGAAGGCCTGGCTCACGGCGCGCACGGGCGCCAGCATCTTGCCGCCCGTCTCGCGCAGCGCCTGGCCGCGATCGGCCAGGGTCTTGCTCTGCTCGCGCAGGGCGTCGATCCTCTCCAGCCGCTGGGCGGCCGGTGCCACCACCTTGCGCTGCCTTTCCATCTGGGCCGTGGTGGCGCGGATGTCGTTGTGCAGCTTGCGCTCGTGCGCCGACAGGTTGCCCGTGTCCACGCCCGCGCCGCGCAGGCCTTCGCGCATGTCCATCAGGCGCGATCGCTGCGTGGCGCGCAGCAGCGCCAGACGCTCTTCCTCGACCTGGGCCGAACGCAGCGCGCGCAGCATGGCGCGCGAGGGCTGCTCGCCCGCGCCCGATTCCAGCCGCAGCTGGGCCATCTGCTGGCGCGCGCCGCGCAGCCGTGCCGTGGTGTCTGCCAAGCCGCTGCGCAGCGCGCGGTAGTCGCCCAGCTGGGTTTGCTGCTGCTGCAGCTTCTTCAACTGGTCGACCGTTTCCTTGAGTTCCCGGGCCGTGTTGCTGCTGGTTCTGCCCAGCAGCGCCAGGGGCTGGTGCACGCGCTCGGCCTGCTTGAGCACCTCGTCCAGGCGCAGGGTGTCAACGGCCATGGAGGGCTCCCTGGCCGGTGCGGTGTTGGCGTTGGGTGGAGGTCATGGGCAAGGGGCGTGCAAGAGAGGGGCGAGAGGCGGGCGATGGAGTGGAAGTGGTGCTCAGTCCTGGCTCAGTCCTGGCTTTCGTAGCGCTCGCGCGCCCGTTCATGCCATTGGCCGAGTTCGGTCAGCGACATGTCCTCCATGTCCGCCGGCCGCCAGTGGAAGACCATGGCCAGGTCGGCCATGGCGTCCTCTACGCGCTCGGGAATTGCTCCCTCTGCGCCTTCGGCACCAAAAAAGAGGCCACCTCCGTACCCAGGGTCACCAGGTCGGCGGGGTCCAGCTGCAGCACCTCGGCCTTGTGCAGCATGGGCTCGGTCACGCGCGGCAGCAGGGTCTGCAGCGCGGTCACGTTCATGTGCAGCAGCTCGACCAGCGACAGGCCGCGCAGCGCGCCGGCATTGGGGCGGCGCACCAGCACCCGGGCCAGGTCGCCGCCGGGGCGCTTGAGCGGCACGTCGAGCGTGATCTCGCGCGCATCGCCCGATGCGAGGGCGGCCGCGTTGGCGGCAGCCTGGTTCTGGAGGTCTTCCTGGGGCTTGGTGGTGTCCATGGTGTGTCAGCGTTCGGGTGAAGAAAAGAGGAGGACCGGGCCGGCCGGCCCGGTCAGTTGAGCCAGGCTCAGATGCCCAGCGCGGCGCGGACCTGGGCGAGGCGGTCGATGCCGTTGACGACTTCGACGAAATTGACCGGATCGATCTCGATCAGCACCTGGCCGTTGATGGACAGGCGGTAGTAGCTGACGGCCAGCTTGTACTTGATCTCGGTCTTGTCGCCGGCCTTGGCCTTGCCGGGGTCGAACTCCGAGAAGCGGCCACGCATGACCACTTCCAGCGAGTCCACGCCTTCGCTGTCATCGCCCTGCAGGGCGCCGGCGAAGCGCAGCAGCACGCCGTCGTGGCGCAGCGTGCCCCAGGTGGAGATCAATTCCTTCATGTAGCCGGCAGCGGTCAGGTCGGCCTCGATGGCCTCCATGCCGAAGTCCAGGCTGACCTCGCCGTTCATGCCGCCGGCGCGGTACTTCTCCATCTTGCGGGTGAGCTTGGGCAAGCCCACTTCGGGCATGTCGCCGATGTACGAGTTGCCATCCACGAAGGTGGCGAAATTCTTGAGAGAGCGGGGCAGTCCCATGGTGCTTTTCTCCTGTGTATCCGGTGTGTTCGGTGTATTGGGTGTGTCGGGTGCGGCCGCCGCTTACTGGCCGGTGCCCACGCGCAGGGCGAAGTCGGCGAAGTAGCGGTCGGTGATGCGCTGGCGAAAGCCCAGGTCCTCCAGCGGGGGCACGGGCGTGTAGTCGTAGTCCAGCACCAGCTTGCCGGCCTTGAGCGTGGCGGTCTCGTTGACCGTTTCGTCGTACCAGGCCTTGCCGTCCAGGATGTAGCCCAGGGCCTTCAACTCGCGGAACTTGGTGTTGATGCCTTCCAGGATGTCCTTGACCAGGCTGGGGTGCATGGGCTTGTCCACGGCCCAGAAATGCGCCTCGGCCATGGTGTCGGCCAGCACCTGCGCGGTGCGCACGCTGGACTCGAAGCGGAACAGCTCGCTGTCCGTGCAGGTACGCGAGCCCCAGAAGCGGTGGCCCTGGCTCTGGATCAGCGTGGTGATGCCGGCCTGGTTGAGGATGCCGGCCTCGGTATCGGGGCTTTGCAGGTCCCAGTGCACATCGCGCGAGATGCCCAGCACGCCGGACAACGGCACGTTGGACAGCGTCTTGTGCCAGCCCTGCTCCTGGTCGATGCGCGCGCGCAGGCCCAGGGCGTAGGCCACGGGCGAGGCGTCCTGCACGGCGGCGGTGGACAGGTCCAGCGCCTTGAAGCCGGGCCACAGCAGCATCAGCTCGCGCTGGCCGAAGTGCTCGCGGTAGGCCTGGGCCTCGGCCACATCGTTGCCGATGGCCGCTGCATACGCAAAGCCGCGCAGCTTGATGGCCACGGACGCCAGCGCGTCGGTCACGGCCTGGCTGTCCAGGCCCGGCGCGCCCAGAATGCGCGGCTTGACGCCGAGCTGGGCCTGGGCCGCCAGCAGCGCCTGCAGGCCCGTGTACTGGTTGCCGGCGGTGGTACCGATGACCTTGGCATCCTGGTCGGTGCGGCGCTCGGCCTCGGTGGCGCCTTCGCCATCGGCCACGCGAACCACGACCAGCACCGGGCGGCACTGCTCCTTGATGGCGTTCAGCGCCTGGGCCAGCGTGCCCTTGGTACCGGCCTTGCCGATGGCCGCATCGACCTTGGTGACCAGCACCGGGCGGTTCAGCGGGAAAGTGGCCGCATCGGCGTCGCTGGCCGTGGCCACGAGGCCGATGACGGCCGTGGACACGATGCGGATGGAATTGATGCCTTCGCTCACTTCCGTGACGCGAATGCCATGATGGAACGGGGCTGTCGCCATGGTGTTCTCCGGGTTGGGGGGTGGTTGGGCCGTGGGGCTGTCGTCAAAAGGGGGTGGTCACGGCTGTTCGTGGGCTTGTACGGGGCCGTCCAGGATTTCCTGGGCACGCCCCGCGGCGATGAGTCCGAAACCCTCGAACCGGCGCAGGCTGTCGGCCAGTTCGGGGTCGTCAAGATCGAGTTGCCGTGCCTGCTCGATGTCCTTGAGCAGTGAGCGCAGCGTGGCCGCGTTGAGCCGGTCGGCCTCGCCCGCCTCGGCGCGGTCCACCACGGCCCACTCCAGCGCCGTGCGCTCGACCACGGTGAAGCGGCGGCGAAGGGCGTGGGGGGTGATGTGGCGTAAGGCGGGTTCGCTGGCTGCAGCGGGTGCAGCCAGGCTTTCAGGCAGGGCCTGCGCAACGTCCTCCCAGTGCGTGCCGGTCCAGCGGCGGCCGAGCACCGAGGTGTCGTAGCGGGGCAGGGGGAGCAGGTCGGGAGCGTTGAGCTCGGCGTGCGTTTCGGTGATGGCGAAGGCCACGCCGGCGGGGGTGAGCTGGGCGTAGTGGTGGGGCATTACTTGAACTCCACCACCTGGATGTCCATGAGAGGCCCGGAAATTGCGTTGTAGCTTCCTTCGTAGTAAGCATAGGAGCTACAGCGCAGCTGCGTCGGGGTGAGTATTTCGCAATCCAGGAAAATGGTGTCGAACCGAGAACCGGAGTAGATGCGGCGGATCAGCACGATTGACTTCAGGGGATTGATCGCACTAATCGTTACATCGCTGTGGTAGATGCGGCTTGTGTTGTCCGCAATTGGCTGAACTCTCAATCGCTGTACGCTTTTGATCGCACTGTTGCCGCTTACCTGTGTGTTCAGCCCTGCAATCTCATTGCGCGCAGCCGCCACAGCACTGCCCAGCGCAGCAATCTCCGCCCGCGTTTTCACCAGATCGGCACTGATGACGGCATCCAGGCTCATGCAGGCACCTTTGCGCAAGCTGCGGCGTTGGCGGGATCGACAGTGATGGTTTGTTTCATGCTGAAGTTCATGCAGCCAAGGCGGCCTGGTTGTCCTGGCCGGGTTGGCGCCTGCAGCCTGCAAGGCCGCTGGCGTTGCGCCCGGGTTGCATTGATGTTCTCGCGGCAGGGGCATGGGCGCCAGCGACCTTGGCTGTGCGGGAGGGCTGCACAGAGGCTTGCTTTTGCACCGGTTCGGGGTGCAGATCAGAAACGGAAAAGCCCCGGCCGCCCAATAGGTGCCGGGGCTTTTGCAGGTGGAGATGTCAGGGGCGTTCGCCGGGCTGGACGGGTGCCCCGAGGATCTCGCTTGCGCGGCCTGGTGCGATCAGTTGCAGGTCCTCGATAAGCCGCACGCCGGCGGCTACGTCCGCATCGTCCAGGTCGATGAAGCCGGCCTGCTCCTGGTCCTTCAGGCAGGCGCGCAGCATGGCGGCATCCTTGCGCTGTTTCTCGCTGGTGTCGGCACGGTCCACGGCAGCCCATTCGATGGCCGAGCGTTCGGTCAGGGTGAATCGGCGGCGCAGTGCCAGGGGGGTGATGTGGCGTGTGGCAGAAGTGGACACCGTCGTGGGCGGGGGGGTGAACAGGCCCGTGTTGGCGTCATGCAGCCAGCCTGGAGAGGCGTCGCCACACGGGATCCAATCCGGTAGATCAGTCTCGGAAAGCACGATGTTGTCTACCACCGCTTCGATGACTTTTGCATAGCGTTCCATGGTCAATACTCCTCGATGCGAATGTAGCCACCAGCACCAGGGGTCGCCGCGCGGGTAGGGTAGCTTCCGCCTCCTCCTGCGCCGTATCCCGTGGGATACGTAGCATCGACGGTGTTGTTGCCGCAGACGCCCCCAACTCCCATGCTGGAAGAGCCCCCAGCCTGTGCTCCCACATTGCCGGGTGTTATGCCATGGCCTCGCCGCGTCGATTGCGTGGTCGGATAGGCTGGAAAGTCGAAATCACCGGTCTGGCCTGGAGGCCCCCCGTCCACTGAGAGCAGCCCGAGTCTTGTATTGCCTCCGCGCCCCGAACTGCCTGCGCCAACTTCGTAGGTCGCACTTCCTGTGAGAGTGATTCGCCGATAGAGTTCGTCGCCAGCACCTCCACCCGTTCCGATGCGCATTCTTGTGTTGGAGTACGAGTAGCCAACAGCTCCGGCACCCCCGGCACCTATCAACCAGACATATTGGTAGCTGCTCTCGGGCAGAAACGTATGCGTGGCGGCGCCCCAGGTGTAGATGGTTACCCTGAGCGGCTTGCGCGCAGCGGCCGTCCCCAAACCGGCCAACGTACTCTCGATCTGTGCCAGCTTCGTCGTCAGCGCAGTCGTCTGCGACTGCACCGTGTTGACCTGACCCTGCAGCGCCTTGACGCCTGCATTCGTGATGGGATCGAAACTCATCCCTGTACCTCCGTCGCATTCACCCCCGACACCCGCCCCGTGGCGGCGTCGTAGGCATAGGTTTCCGTGCGCACGCGCCCGCGGTAGCTGGTCTGCTGCTGGGAGACGCGGCCGGCGCCGTCGTAGCTGACGGCGGTGGTGGCGCTGAAGCCGTTGACGCTGCGCGTGATGCTGCTGATGCGGCCCTGGGCGTCGTAGCCGAAGCTTTCGCTGGTGGCGCCGTTGGCCGGGCCCAGCGCAAGGTGCTCTGGGTTGAGCTTGACGTTGACGCCGGCCACGCCGTTGACGCTGGCCACCTTGCCGGTGCTCAGCGACTGGACGGCGGTCTCCAGTTGCTCTATGCGGTGAGCCACCACGTCCATGGCGTCCTGCACGCCCTGGGAACTGGCCTTGGTGTCGATGAGCTGGCGCGCTGCGGTCAGCGCCTGGTCCACGTCCTGCACGGCTTGGCGCAGGCGTAGCACGTCGTCTTCCAGGCGGTTGTCGGGGTGGGGCAGGGGCCAGCCCTGCGCTGTCTTGTCGTCGTGCAATGTCATATCACGATGGCTCGCAGGTTGGTGACCTGGGGACGGGCGCCGTGGCTGCCCGTGAGGACAAGGCGGACACGCAGGCGCTCGGCGCTGATGCCGGTGAGGCGGTAGCTCAGCTCCAGCACGCCTGCGGTCTGGGGGCTGGTGCTCAGGTAGGGCACGTTGGTCCAGGCGCTGCTGCCTTCGGCCTGCATCTGCACGGCCAGAGCGCTGCCGGCGGGCAGTACGGCCTCGGCCACGACGTTGAGCGTGACGTTGGTGCCGGCGTTGATGGCGGGGCTGATGTAGTCGCCCGTGGCCTGCAGGCTGCCGGCCACCAGCTGCATGCCCGGCAGCAGGTGGGCTGCGTGGTTGGTGTTGCCAGAGAGCTTGGCGCGCACGGCCACGTTGCCGCTGTAGCGGCTGGCCAATTGCACGGGCTGCCCTGCAGCGGCCTCGAGCGTGGTGCCGTCCTCCAACTGCATGGCGAAGACCAGTTGCGCGTCGGCCGCGGGCAGCATGGCGCCGGCCTGGACCATGAGGTCGGTGGCGTCCTGCACGGCGATGCTGCCCAGCTCGATGGTGCGCGTGGTGGCCGTGTGTTCGGTCGCCAGCAGCTCGAATGCCATGTCGCGTGTCTGGTGCGGTGTCCAGGTGCTGGCATTGCTGCTGGACAGCAGCACGCCCACGCTGTAGGGCTGGCTGGTGACCCACTGGGCACGCGCCGCGTCCCAGCCGCCCAGCTCGGCCACAGCCAGGGCCGTGGTGGCGTCGTTGGTCAGCACGACGATGGCGTATTCGACGCCGGACTCCAGCAACGCAGGTGCCCATTGCGCCTGGGTGGGCTTGGCGCCAGCGATGTCGGCCTGGATCTGTGCGGGCTTGAGCACGCATTCCGCCAGGATGCTGCGCGATGGCACACCGCCGGTGACTTCGCGCAGCTGTACCTGCACATCCTTGTCACCCACGGTAGAGAACCACAGGCGCGTGCCGCAGATCTCCCGGGTGGAGCTCAGCGTGAACGTCTGGGCCAGCGGGTCGTAGATCTGGACAGTGATCTTGGACACGCTGCGTTCGAGCAGTTGGCCCTGGCCGGTGAAGACGGCTTCGGCGTGGCTGCCGGCGCGGCCTGTGAAGCGCACGCTCTTGGTGCCCGAGGGCACGCCCGCCGGGATCTTGAACTTGCCCTTCAGGCCCTGGGCCGTGGCCACGAGCGTGCCGCCTGCCAGCGGCTGGGGCGTGACGGCAATACCACCGAAGATCAGCTCGGTGAGGGTTTCGCCCAGCGGGAAATCCAGCCAGAACTGCACCTCGATCTGCCGCAGATGCTCCAGTGCCGAAGTGGACTCGGACAGCAGCTTCTGGGTCTCCGTGGGACGCGCCTGGCTGGGTGTGAGCCAGACCAGGATGGGGTTGGCCCACTGGGTCTGCACGTCGGTCCAGTAGTCCACGGCGGGTGTCAGGGTGGCGGCGCTGGGCAGAACGTCGAAGGCGCCGTATGGGTTGACCAGCATGGTGCCGGTGCGCCCCAGCTGGCCCAGCACGGACACGGCCTGGTAAGGCGTGGTCTGGGGCGTGGTGATGTCGGTGCCGATCTGGTACAGCGCGGCGTTCATGGGCAACTGCAGCTGTCCGCCGAGGATATGGGCGCTCTGGCTGCGCCCCGCATCGCGCAGGCCGTTGTCCAGCATCGGATCCGCAAACAACCCCTTCTTGACCCCGCTGTGCCGCCCCGACACGTCCACCGACAGCCGCAGCTCGGCCAGGTCGGCGTAGATGGTCTGGATGTGGTCCTGGTAGGCCTTGAGGGTCTGCATGGGCACGACGCGCACGGCGTCCTGGTCCACGCGGCGGTTGCTGTCCCAGCTTTGGTAGACCGAGGCCAGGGCCAGGGTGCCGCTGGGTGCGGCCGGAACCTTGGGCGACCAGGCGGCTGGCACGCCGGGCACCCATTGCAGCTGGCCTTCGCTGTTGAGCACCAGGCGGTCGTAGCGGCGCAGCGCGTAGTGGTAGCTGACCAGTACCAGGGTGTCCTTGAGCGCGCCTTCCACGGTGAAGCCCGTGGAGTCCACTGCCGTGGGCGTGGCGTTGAGCATGTACTGGTAGGTGACCTGGTAGGTGCTGCCGGGCACGGGCTCGGCGCCCGAGGGGCTCCAGTCGATCTGGCCGCCCACCAGCTTCCAGTCCGTGCCCTGCACGTAGGTGGTGCCGGCCTGGACCACGCTGTCCACGGCCAGTACGGCGTTGTCGGGCAGCGGGTCGGCCGCGCCCGTGAAGCCGCCATGCGTGAGCGTGACGGTCTTGCGCGCCTGCACGCGCACCTGGGGCGTGCCGACAGCGGGCTGGCGGTCGAAGCGGATGCGCTGGGCGGCCGTGCCGGCCGAGGTGTGGGGCTCGCTGTCCACGAAGAACAGGTCGGGCTTGGCCTCGTAGACCAGGCGGCGGCTGGCACCCAGCTCCAGCGGATGGCCGTTGACGCGGGCGGCGCCCTCGCGCACGGTGTAGACCTGCTGGCCGGTGGCCAGGTCCTCGCCCATGATCACGTCCAGGCCGCGCACGACGTAGGTGCCGCCCGCGCTGTCGCGGTCATAGCGGGCCAGGGCCTGGGTGACGGCGTCGATGTTGGGCGGCGGCTCCTTGGGCATGACGGAGCCGTCGATGATGGTCCACACGGGATAGAAGGTGCCGGCCGTGCCGTCGCCCTGCGCGCCCCAGACCAGGGTGACGCGCTCGCGCAGCGCACCGGGCTCGCCATAGCCGCGCGTGCCGGCGGCGGGGTTGAGCAGTTCGGGGTCCTGCAGCTCGGTGACGGTGTCGGTCTGCAGGTAGGCGCCCACGTAGACCGTGCCCACGGTGGCCACGGTGAGCGTGCCCGGCGTGATGCCGCGCACGGCGCCGGCCACGTAGAGCGCGCCGGCCTCGATGGTGGTGGCACCCGTGTCGGCGGAGGTGATGCATTGGCAGCCGCGGACGATGTCGCCCTCCTTGAACAGCACATCGGTGATGCCGCGCAGGCGGTGCTGCTGCATGCTCTGCAGCTCGTTGAGTTCGGCCGATTGCAGCACGCGGTCGGCCGCGAACTGCAGCCTGTCGTAGCGCTTGCCGGCGTCGAAGCGGTCGTAGATCTTGGTCTGGCTCATGGGGTGCCGTTCAGAAGGGGAGGATGATTTCTTCGACCTGGCGCACGCTGCCGCTGCGCAGGATCCGGGGGCGGCGCTCCAGCGTGTACAGCTCGCCCTTGCCGGTCAGCTGGCTGGCCAGCACCCAGCGCTGGCCGGGCGGCACGTCCGTGGCGACCTGGGTGCCGAAGAACACGCCCATCTCGCGCACGTCCTCGCCCTTGGCGTCGTCAAAGCCGAAGGCCGCGCGCAGGTAGACGAAGGTGGTGGGTGTGTCGCTGACGCTGTAGCGCGCGCCGCTGGGCAGCTCGATCTCGCCGTTGTCGTCCGGCCGCGCAAAGCGCACCTCGGTGACCAGGCGGCGGCCGATTTCGTCGACCAGGGCGTTGGCGGTGATGGGTTCGGGCTCGGGCGCGGCGTCCCAGGCGGGCAGGCCGCGGCCCCAGGCGATGTGAATGGTCTGGGCGGCGACCGCCTTGGCGAGGGCGATGCGGCCCGCTTGCTGCAGAACTGCCATGTTCAGGGTTCCTCGGGTTCTTCGGTGGTGGTGGTGCGGGTTTCGAAGGATCGGCGCCAGGGCGTGCTGTCCCAGCGTCCGGTCCAGGTACGGGTGTTGTCGTGCGGGCGCTCGGTGCTGGCCCAGGGGTGCAGGCTGGCCAGGGCCAGCGGAGCGGGCGCCGTCCAGGCGCTGTGGGTGGCCATGGCCTGGGCGGGAATGGGCCGCAGCGGCGCGTAGTAGGCGGGCTCGCCCGTGGTGGTGGCGTTGACTTCGGTGATGCCCAGGCTGGCGTCGATCAGGATCTCGCTGTCAAGCGTCCAGGCATCGAGCAGCATGCGGTCGGCATAGGTGGCGATGGTGGTGACGCGGAACAGCTGGGCCGTGAGCACGCCGTCCGAAGGCGGTGCCTCGGTGCCGGTGCGACGGGGCAGGCCCTGGCTGAGCTTGACGGGTTCGCCATACGGCGACACATCGATCCAGGTGCCGCTGTCGTTGTCCAGCATGCCGGCGTCCAGGCCCGGGCCGTGGTCCAGCCGCAGCGGGCGCAGGTCGTGGCCGTGGAAGACGCGGTAAAAGCGCACGTGCGCCGGCAGGCTGGCGCGCACCACATGGGCCACGCTGGCCAGCTCTGCGTCGCCGATGATGCGGCCCAGGTCCAGGTGCAGCCAGGCACCATCCTCGTCGAGCTGCGCGCCGTCATAGCCCAGCCAGCCCAGCGCGCGCTGCATGGACGCGGCCGTGCCGCGCTCGCGCAGCCAGGGCAGGCCGTTGGCGATGAGGGCGGGCACGTCGTCGAAGTAGCGGTCGAACTGGGCGATGCCCCATTCGGCCGCCAGCCAGGGCAGAAAGGCCGCAGGCTCGCCATGGGCCGGCGCGGGAAAGGCGCCGGCCAGGCCGTCCCAATTCGGGACGACCTGGTCCACGGCCTTCTCCAGCGCCGTGGCGTTGGGCGGCAGCACGTGGCGGCGGGGCGCCGTCGGGACGATGGCGGCGGTGCTCATGCCTGCAGGCCCTCGTCCACCAGCTGTACTCGGCCCAGCACCGGGTATTCGTCTGCAGCCAGCGGCGTGAGCTCGGCCGGGGCCTGTGCGTCGGGGTAGGTGACGCGGGCAATGCCGTCCACATGCAGGCGCGTGGTGATCCACGAGCGCGGCACATCGCGGCCCAGCAGCGCGTAGGCCGCGATCTGGGCGGCCAGGCCGGCCTGCAGGCGCGCCACGATGTCCACGGGCGCACCGGGCTCGCGCAGCAGGCGCGCCGTGATGTCGATGGGGTGCGGGCGCGCCAGCGATACCGACACGGGCACGCCCAGCGGCCGTGCGCCTGGCGCATTGAGGGCCGACAGCACGATGGCCAGGGTCTCTTCGGCCTGTGCGGGCTCGACCAGCCACAGCTGCACGCTCACGCGGCCGGGCTGGGGTTGTGTGGCGATGGCGCTGTGCACATTGGCGCTGGCCGTCATGGCCAGGTGCTCGTAGTGCTCGGCCGTGCCGCTGCCGGCCAGCGCGCGCACGCGCAGCAGGATGCGCTGGCGGTAGCGTTCGTCGCTTTCGCCGGGCAGTCGGGCCACATCGTAGAAGGCGCCCTTGTGGTCCAGGTCCGAGCCCTGGGCGAACGCAATCAAATGCGCACGCGCGGCATCGTTGACGCGCGCCCGGTACAGCAGTTCGCGGTAGGCGTGCGCCTCCAGCAGCTTGTTGAGCGGCTCGCTCTCCAGCGCCAGGACCTCGGCGGCCTCGGGGTGGCGCGCCAGCAGATCGGCGCGGTGGGCGTCGAGGATGCGCTCGAAATCCAGCGTCTCGACGACGCCGGGCGGCGGCAGGGCGTCCAGTGCAGGGGTCATGTCTTGCTTCATGAAAGGGTGCGGGCAATGGGCATCTGCAGGCTCAGCGGGGCCGGGCGGCGCGTGTTGTTGAAGGTGCCGATCAGCGTCAGGTCGGCGCGCCCGGGTGCGGTCGGATCGCGCTCGATCACGATGCGTGTCAGGCGGATGCGGGGCTCCCAGCGCATCAGCGCGCTGGCCACGGCGGCGCGCAGGCGCGCCTGGGTGGCGTTGTTGTCGGGCTGGTCCAGCAGCGCCGGGACCAGCGATCCATAGTCGCGGCGCATCACGCGTGAGCCGATGGGCGTGGACAGGATGTCGGCCACGCTCTGGCGCAGATGCTCCATGCCCTCGATGCGGCGGCCTGTGTGGCGGTTCATAGCGGCCCCTGCGTGATGGCGTCGCCCGCCCTGACGCCACCATGGCGATGGCGCAGCAGGCTGATGGGGCCGGTGGTCACATCGGGCGCGCCGGCCAGGCCCTGCGCATTGACGGTGGCCGAACCGCCGCCGGCCTGCAGGCTGATGCCTTGCTCGTCGATGCTGATCACCGAGTTGCCCACGCGCAGCGTGATGCCGTGGGCCACGTTGATGTTGAGACGGCCCGTGGTGCTGTCGTGCTCCATGAAATCGGTGGGGCTCCACTGCGTGTGGCACACCCCTTCGCGGTCGCTGGGCTGGGCTGCGGCGCTGCTGTAGATGCCGGTCAGCGCCACGGCGCCCAGCAGGTCGCCGCCGGGCGACAGCAGCACGCACTGCTCGCCCACCGCAGGCGGCCACCAGACGCTGGCGTTCTCGCCCGCGGCGCGCAGGGCCAGCCAGGGAATCCAGTTGGTGGTCAGGTTGCCGGTCTTGACGCGGCAGCGCGCAGGACGCGCATGGCGGACTGCGGCGATGGTGCCCGTGCGGATCAGCCCCTCCAGACGGCGGATGATCTCGTACGGGCTCTCGGTTTGTGCGACGGGCGAATCCATGGCATCGATGGTGCCGGCCGGGCCCTTGCGTGTCGCCGTGTGCCGGGCGTGGCGCACGCTGCCACATGCAGCCCGACATGCAGCCCGGCATGGAGCAGGGCCACGCCTCAGCGCGGGTCGTAGTTCCACTCGGCCACCTTCTCGCCGAACAGGAACAGCTCCCACAACTGGCGCTGCGCAATGTCGAGCTGGCCTGGCGGCTCGGGCTTGTAGATCAGGTCGAAGGCGCCGGGGCTGCCATCGCGCGGGCGCGCCAGCACGGCCTCCACCAGGTCGATCTCGATGGCGAGCTGCTGCGGCTGCGAGGCGGCTGCAGGGTCCGTGGAAGGAGGCGCAATGTCGAAGCGGATCGCCTGCTCGCGCCTTTCGGCATGGTCGAACAGGTCGGGCTGGTGGCGCCGCGCCCAGACCAGCAGCGGCACGGTCACGGCATCGATGCTGCCGGTGAAGTCTGCAATCACCAGGCTGAGCGTGTAGCGGTATTCCCAGGAAAGGGACGGCGTGCCCGTGTTGACCACACGGCCCCTCTGGATGGTGAAACGGATGTTCCCCGGCGACTGTTGCAGCTGGGGCAGGGCCGCGACGAGCGCGTCGCGCAGGCTAGCGGGCTTGAGCATGGCGTGGGTCCTGGGTCATGGTGCTGGTCAGGGCGCTGGTCAGGGCGAGCCCGGCGTCGTAGGCGCGCTCGCAGGCGCTGCCTCGGTGGCGGGCGTCGTCAGCAATGCGCGCCAGCGCTCCCGCTCGCTCGTCAGCGCGGCGCTGCAGCTCGGCGAGCAGATCGAGGGCTGCGGTGTCTGGCGCGCACTGTCCGGCAGCGGCGCGAGCCTGGGCGGCGGCACGGTGGGCGGTGATGTAGTCGGCGAGGTCGCCGCGCAGCCGGCCAGCAGCAGCGCGGGCAGCATCGGCATCCGCCGCAGCGCGCGCCAGGGCCAGGTCCGTGTCGCGTGCAAGAAAGTCGAGGCGTTCACGGTAGGCTCCTTCCCGTTGTCGATAGCGTTCGGATGCGTGCAGCGCGGCGGTGGCAGCGGCCTGGCGATCGGTCGCCAGATCCGTGCGTGCCTGCGCCGCATCGCGCTCGGCACCCAGCCGCGCCAGCGACTGCCAGACCAGCAGCGCCGCCAGCAGCAGGGCCAGCAGCTGCCAGGCATGGGTTTGCAGGCGGTCCATCAAGGCTGGGCCTCCATGCAGGCCGCGTGGCGCGCCTGCTGGCGTGTCCACACGCCGCGGCATACCTTGTTGCCGGGGGCAGAGCAGTCAAAGCGCCAGCGCGTCGGCCGGCCTGCGCCATCCCATCGATAGACGCTGAAGCCCTGCAAAGGCTGGGTGCTGGTCATGAATCGCCAGGACAGGTAGGACTGGCAGGCGCCGGCGTAGTCGCCGGCCCGTGTCCTGGCCAGCATCGAGGAGCCGCGCCAGGCCCCGCAGCCGTATTGGCCTGCGAAGTCCACCGCCTGGGCGAACTCGGCCGGGTGCACCCGCGTGTCATCCAGCGAATCGCGCACGCAGGCGCCGTACTGCTGCTCCAGCAGGTTGATCGCCAGCTCGCGCGCCCGTTCGCGGGTGATGGGCGGGTCGGCCAGGGTCACGCGTGTGCCGTCCTCGTAGCGCGTGGCGCCGTGGCCGATGGTGGGCACATCGCCCTGCACGGGAATGATGGGCGCCGCGCTGAAGCCTTCTGCAGCAATCCAGGCGGCAACGATGGCCGCGCCAATGCCCAGTCCTGCCGCTGGCATGCGGGCCGTGCTCATGGGGCCGCTCCGGTGTCTGTGGCGGTCGAAGACGCCTTCCTGCGCGCAGCGTCCTCGGCCTGGCGCGCGCGCCGGTCCTCGCGCTCATTGCGCCAGCGCCACAGCAGATACGCGGCCTGCAGCAGCACGTAGACGATGGTCAGCGCGGTGGCGGTATGGGTCATGGTCCAGCCATTGGCCACGTTAGCGGCCACGACGGTGACGGGAGGCGCGGCCTTGGCGCCCTCCAGGGCGGCGGTCCTGACGATGGTTTCTCGGTCCATTTCAATCCCAGAAGCTGATCAGGGGCAGGCTGGGCGCCTGGGCGGGTTCGGTCAGCTCGACGGCCAGGCCGGCGGGCAGATGGGGACCGTGGGCCGACAGGCCCGGGTTGCGCTCCAGCGTGGCTTCCACCACGCCGCGCGTGGCGCCCAGCTGGCGCATGCACAGCTCGTCCAGCGTTTCGTATTCACGGGCGATGGCCAGCATCAGGCGCGCTCCCTGTGTGCAGGGTCGGCGGGAGCGGCGATACGGGCCGGTGGCGGTATCGCCTGATCCGGCGCGGGAAAGGGAATGGCAAGACTCACTGAAGCTCCTCGTGGGCCGGCCCGCGCGGACCTGTTCCTGGTGCACCCGCCATGCGTGTGGCTGCGGATGCCGGGAACGCCTCAGGCCACCGGATCGCGGTGGCACCGGGCAGGCGGTATGCCGGGTCCGGCGCGCGGGCCGGGTATGAATGCCATGTTTGCCGACGGGAGCAGGCCCGGCAATCGCTGCAGCCTGTGCGCGCTGCGGGCACGCCAGCGGCCATGCCGAATGCAGAAATGACAAGACCCCGCAGGGCGGGGTCTTGTCATGGTGGGGGTGAGAGGGTCTAGCAGCGCTTGCTGCCAACTACCTGGCTGCGATGAAGATGGTCGGACAGGTCACCCGCTGCCGCGCTGAGCTTGCGTGACACGGGCAGCAGCAATGCGGTAATGGCCGAGGCGTGCACGGCCGTGCCCCGGGCTGCAGCCAGCAGCTCGCAGATGGCGGCCACTTGCTCGCTGGCGCTTTCCACATCGTCCCTGACCGTCTCAATCTGGTGCTGCATCGCGTCTTCTTTCTACTGTATGCACATACAGTATAGGTCGAATGGCCAGATGTTTCAATTTGATATGACCCTTTTTCATCTGCTGATTGGCGATGACTGGCAGGGCCTTTGGTCGGGCTGCGCGCATGTTGGGTCGGCGTGTGCCGGGCGGCCTCGAAAGCTTTTATTGGCCCGCACGGATCCCGCGCAGTGAAGGCAAGTGATTGTTTTTGAATGGATAACGACCCGCCCCCCGCGCACCACGCACCAACGCCGCTCAACTGCGGCGAACACTGCTCAAGCCCGCTTCCTGTAGAGGAGGCGCATTGGCCAGGCGGATTGCGGGATTCCCCTGCAAGAGCGCGCGTCTGGAAGGCAAAACCGCCTCGTTTATAATGTCCGGCTTCGCTTACATCACGGGTTGAGCGAACCATGTGCGGTCCCCAGCGGCCAGGTGCATGTGATGTAAGCCCTTGAAATCTGAGGTGCCGCGCGGCCGACTGGCTTGGCTCGCGTCGCACCGTGACTTTTGCGCAATACGGTGCGGGCTGTACAGCAGCCGGCACGGTCCAATCCCTCATAGGAACAAACATGGCCGTTACTGTTGAAACCCTTGAAAAGCTCGAGCGCAAGATCACGCTGAGCCTGCCCCTGAACTCCATCCAGAGCGAAGTCGAGAACCGCCTCAAGCAAGTGGCGCGCACCGTGAAGATGGACGGCTTCCGTCCCGGCAAGGTGCCGATGAGCGTGGTGGCCCAGCGTTATGGCTACTCGGTGCAGTACGAAGTGCTCAACGACAAGGTTGGCGAGGCTTTTGCACAGGCCGTCAACGAAGCCAAGCTGCGCGTGGCTGGCCAGCCCCGCATCTCCGAAAAGGAAGGCGCTCCCGAGGGCGAGGCCCAGTTCGAAGCCATCTTCGAAGTGATGCCTGAAGTCAAGATCGGTGACCTGACCTCGGCCGAAGTCGAGAAGCTGACCGCCGAAGTGGACGACGCCGCCATCGACAAGACCGTGGACATCCTGCGCAAGCAGCGCCGCACCTTCGCACAGCGCGCCCAGGCCGATGTGGCCGTGGACGGCGACCGCGTGACCGTGGACTTCGAAGGCAAGATCGACGGCGAGACCTTCTCCGGCGGCAAGGCTGAAGACTTCCAGTTCCTGGTCGGCGAAGGCCAGATGCTCAAGGAATTCGAAGACGCAGTGCGCGGCATGAAGGCTGGCGAGTCCAAGACTTTCCCGCTGGCATTCCCCGCCGACTACCACGGCAAGGACGTGGCCGGCAAGACCGCTGATTTCCTGGTGACGGTCAAGAAGATCGAAGCCGCCAACCTGCCCGAAGTGGACGAGGCTTTTGCCAAGGCACTGGGCGTGGCTGAAGGCACGGTCGAAGGCCTGCGCGCCGACATCAAGAAGAACCTGGAGCGTGAAGTCAAGTTCCGCGTCCAGGGCCGCAACAAGCAGGCCGTGATGGACGCCCTGGTGTCCAAGGCCGAGCTGGAACTGCCCAAGGCGTCGGTGCAGGCTGAAGTCGCACGTCTGCTGGAAGGCGCCCGCGCCGAGCTGCAGCAGCGCGGCATCAAGGACGCCGAGAAGGCCGAGATCCCTGAAGACGTGTTCCTGCCCCAAGCCGAGCGCCGCGTGCGCCTGGGCCTGGTGGTGGCCGAGCTGGTGCGCGCCAACGAGCTGCACGCCACGCCCGACCAGATCAAGGCCCACGTGGAAGAGCTGGCCGCCAGCTACGAAAAGCCCGAAGACGTGGCACGCTGGTACTTCGGCGACCGCCAACGCCTGGCTGAAGTCGAAGCCGTTGTCATCGAAAACAACGTGACCGAGTTCGTGCTGGGCAAGGCCAAGGTCTCCGACAAGGCCGTGTCCTTCGACGAACTGATGGGCCAGGCCTGAGGGTTTGAGCACCGCCTGCCTGCCGCTTCGTGAGATCGGCGGGCGGGTTGGCATCTGCGGGGCTTGTGCTTTGGCGCACAAGCCCCATTTTCTTTCCGGATACGGCTAAAGTAGCCCCCTAGTACTGGAGAAAACATGAGCGCATTGGAAACTCAGGGTTTGGGCATGATCCCAATGGTCATCGAACAGTCCGGCCGCGGAGAGCGGTCGTACGACATCTACTCGCGCCTGCTCAAGGACCGGGTGATCTTCCTGGTGGGCCCTGTCAATGACCAGACGGCCAACCTCGTCGTGGCCCAGCTGCTGTTCCTTGAAAGCGAAAACCCCGACAAGGACATTTCGTTCTACATCAACAGCCCCGGCGGCTCCGTGAGCGCCGGCCTGGCCATCTTCGACACGATGAACTTCATCAAGCCCGATGTGTCCACGCTGTGCACCGGCATCGCAGCCAGCATGGGCGCCTTCCTGCTGGCCGCTGGCACCAAGGGCAAGCGCTTTGCGCTGCCCAACTCCCAGGTCATGATCCACCAGCCGCTGGGCGGCATGCAGGGCCAGGCCACCGAGATCGAGATCCACGCACGCGAGATCCTCAAGACCCGCGAGCGCCTGAACAAGATCCTGGCCGAGCGCACGGGCCAGCCGCTGGAAAAGATCCAGCACGACACCGAGCGCGACTACTTCCTGTCCGCCGAGGAAGCCAAGGACTACGGCCTGGTCGATCAGGTGATCAACAAGCGCTCCTGAAGTCCGGAGGCTGCATGAGAATGGGCGGCGTTTTCCCCCTACGGAAAACGCCGCTTTCCATTTGGTTATCATCCTTTTCCATATTTCTGTAACAAGGCACCGACCCCATGGCCGAGAAAAAAGGCTCCTCCAGCGAAAAAAACCTTTATTGCACCTTCTGCGGCAAGAGTCAGCATGAGGTCAAGAAGCTGATCGCGGGTCCGTCAGTCTTTATCTGCGACGAGTGCATCGATCTCTGCAACGAGATCATCCGCGACGAGCAGCCCAGCACCGAGGCCAAGGACGGCCGAGGCGACCTGCCCACGCCCGCCGAAATCAAGGCCAACCTGGACAACTACGTGATCGGCCAGGACCTGCCCAAGCGCACGCTGGCCGTTGCCGTCTACAACCACTACAAGCGCCTGCGCCACAAGGACAAGGCCGGCAAGGACGAGATTGAGCTGGCCAAGAGCAACATCCTGCTCATCGGTCCCACGGGCTCCGGCAAGACGCTGCTGGCGCAGACGCTGGCGCGCATGCTCAACGTGCCCTTCGTCATGGCCGATGCCACCACGCTGACCGAGGCCGGCTACGTGGGCGAGGACGTCGAGAACATCATCCAGAAGCTGCTGCAAAGCTGCGAGTACGACGTCGAGCGTGCACAGCGCGGCATCGTCTACATCGACGAGATCGACAAGATCTCGCGCAAGTCCGACAACCCCAGCATCACGCGCGACGTGTCGGGCGAGGGCGTGCAGCAGGCCCTGCTCAAGCTCATCGAAGGCACCATGGCCAGCGTTCCCCCGCAAGGCGGCCGCAAGCATCCGAACCAGGACTTCCTGCAGATCGACACGACCAACATCCTGTTCATCTGCGGCGGCGCGTTCGCGGGCCTGGAGAAGGTCATCGAGAACCGCACCGAGGCGTCGGGCATCGGCTTTGGCGCCACGGTCAAGAGCAAGAAGCAGCGCTCCATCTCGGAAGTGTTCCAGGAGATCGAGCCTGAAGACCTGATCAAGTTCGGCATCATCCCCGAGCTGGTCGGCCGCATGCCCGTGGTCACGGCCCTGGCC
>NZ_JAELTK010000358.1:0-252 GCF_016428765.1 Delftia sp. ASV31 | reverse complement strand
CCCCCCCCCCCCCCCCCCCCCCCCCCCCCCCCCCCCCCCCCCCCCCCCCCCCCTTTTCAAGCAGAAGACGGCATACGCGATCAACGTCAGCGTCTCGTGGGCTCGGAGATGTGTATAAGAGACAGGCATGGCGCTGCGCGCATCGGCGCGCTGTTCGATCTGGTTGGTGGACATGCTTCAAGCCTCCTGGAATGTCAGCCCGAAGCTGCGACGGAAAAACTGGATGGCCGCACGTTCATCGGTTTCCTTTTG
>NZ_JAELTK010000357.1:0-252 GCF_016428765.1 Delftia sp. ASV31 | reverse complement strand
CAGGGCCGCTGCCACGCGGTGGATGACCTGCACGTAGCGGGGCTTGACGACGGTGGCGGCCGGGTCGAACAGGCCGTCGCCGCGCAGGATGACGGTGCTGCGGTCGACCTCGTCGCGCACGCTGACCCTGTCTCTTATACACATCTCCGAGCCCACGAGACGCTGACGTTGATCGCGTATGCCGTCTTCTGCTTGAAAAGGGGGGGGGGGGGGGGGGGGGGGGGGGGGGGGGGGGGGGGGGGGGGGGGGGGG
>NZ_JAELTK010000004.1:0-127147 GCF_016428765.1 Delftia sp. ASV31 | reverse complement strand
GCTTATCGGCTGTATATTTTTAAGGATCGAAGCAGAGAATTTCTTCTTTACTTCCGACTCGCTGCGATCAGCGAAGCCTTGAATTCTAGCACAGTTTTTAGCGTCGTTGCAATCAAATTTCTTCGATTTTTTCAACACCAGCGATCTGCATCGCTTCTCTTCAGCAGAGCCTTGCATTGTAGCACGTTTTTTCAAACCCGCCAACAACAAGAATCCTACCGCAGCAACCAGAGCATCAGCCCCAACCACCGGATCAGGCCGCCGAAGCAACCCTCTCATAAAAAAAGCCACCCTTGCGGGTGGCTTTTTTCTATCCTGGCGGAAACGGAGGGATTCGAACCCTCGATGAGGCTCTACACCCCATACTCCCTTAGCAGGGGAGCACCTTCGGCCACTCGGTCACGTTTCCGGAATGACGTTATTGTAACGTGCTTTTTTGCCGGTTTCGGCAAAACGATGATTTTATTCCGGCTTGTCGAGACCGAAGGCGGTGTGCAGGGCGCGCACGGCCAGCTCCAGGTACTTCTCGTCGATGACGACGGAGGTCTTGATCTCGGAGGTGGAGATCATCTGGATGTTCACGCCTTCCTGGCTCAGTGCACGGAACATGGTGGATGCCACGCCCACATGGCTGCGCATGCCGATGCCGACAATGCTGACCTTGGCGATGTTGGGGTTGCCGACGACTTCGGCGGCACCCAGGGCGGGCACGACCTTGTCGCGCAGCAGCTCCATGGCGCGTTGGTAGTCGCCCTGGCTGACGGTGAAGCTGAAGTCGGTTTTGCCTTCCTTGCTGATGTTCTGGATGATCACATCGACTTCGATGTTGGCATCAGCCACCGGACCCAGGATGCCGTAGGCGATGCCGGGGGTGTCGGGCACGCCGAGAACGGAGATCTTGGCTTCGCCGCGGTTGAATGCGATGCCGGATACGACGGCCTTTTCCATTTTTTCGTCTTCCTCAAAAGTAATCAGCGTGCCGGAGGTGGATTCCTCCTCCAGGTCGATGTCCCAGGGCGTGAAGCTGGAGAGCACGCGCATGGGCACCTTGTACTTGCCGGCAAATTCCACCGAGCGGATCTGCAGCACCTTGGAGCCGAGGCTGGCCATCTCCAGCATTTCCTCGAAGCTCACGGTGTTCAGGCGCTTGGCGGCCTGCACCACGCGCGGGTCGGTGGTGTAGACGCCGTCCACGTCGGTATAGATAAGGCATTCGGCCGCCTTCAGCGCCGCAGCCACGGCCACGGCCGAGGTGTCGGAGCCGCCACGGCCCAGCGTGGTGACATGTCCGTTGGGATCGATGCCCTGGAAGCCCGTGATGATGACCACGCGGCCAGCGTCGAGTTCGGCGCGAACGCGCTTGTCGTCGATGGACTCGATGCGTGCCTTGGTGAAGCTGCTGTCGGTGCGCACGGGAACTTGCCAGCCCGAGAAGCTGATGGCTTCCACGCCTTCGGCCTGCAGCGCAATGGCCAGCAGTGCCGACGACGCCTGCTCGCCCGTGGAGGCCAGCATGTCGAGTTCACGGTAGTACGCCGTTTTGGCCGAGCCGGGAGCCAGCTCGCTGGCCAGACCCAGCAGACGGTTGGTTTCGCCACTCATGGCGCTGGGGACGACCACCATCTGGTGACCGGCACGAGCCCACTTGGCCACGCGCTTGGCAACGTTGCGGATGCGCTCTGTCGAGCCCATCGAGGTGCCGCCGTATTTATGAACGATCAGTGCCATTGGATATCAGGGTGACGAAACTGCTTGCCACGGCGCTGTACGACAGAGGGATGCCTGTGCAAGCCAGGATGTTCGAGAGGACTGCGCATGAAGCGAAATGTCCGCCCAGACCCGTCTTGCGCAAGCCGTTTGGTTTTGGCGCGCCGCCGGTTTTCGTACAAAGTTGGACCAAAACTCGTCAATTGTACCAATCGAGCACCGACCCCAGGCGCCGCACAAAACCCCGCCCCATCTTGAGATGGATGCGGTGGCCTCGCGTAAGGCAAACGCCGATCTGCGCGAGCAGCTGATCGAGCTGCGCGGCACTGGGCGTGGTGGCATGCACGCTGCGCAGCCAGTGGCGCAGCACATTGGCCTGGCGCGCGGGGCTCAGCGCCTGCAAGGCGGTGATGCCGGGGGGGGTGCCGATGGCCGCCAGATCGGCCTGAGCCATCTCCTGCAGAAGCTCGGCCGCCTCGGCGCAATGCCGGCTGCTGCGCGCGAACGTGGCGCGAAACTGGGGAAAGGCCTGCTGCAGCGCGGGCAGCAACTGGGCGCGGATGCGGTTGCGCGTATAGCGTGCGTCGGCATTGGTCGGGTCTTCCACCCACGCCTGGCCACGCGCCGCAAGCCAGTCACGCAGGGCCTGTCCGGGCAGATCAAGCAGCGGACGATGCCATTCGAGATCCGCCCTGCTCCACTGCGCCGGCATGGCGGCCAACCCGGCCACACCGGCGCCTCGAGACAGGGCCAGCAGCAGCGTCTCGACCTGGTCGTCCGCATGTTGCGCCAGCGCCATGCTGCGAACGGGCGGCAACGGATCTCCGCTGGCGCCCTGCACAGGCCAGGGTTCGCGGGCGGCCTCTATCAGCGTTGCGTAGCGCAGCTGGCGTGCGGCGTCCTCAGGACTTTGGCCCGGCGCGTGGCGCGCGTCCACGCGGCGAATCTTCAAAGGAACGGCATGCTGCGCGCAGACTTTCTCGCACTGGCCGACAAAGGCATCGGCCGCCGACTGCAGACCGTGGTGCACATGGATGGCCACGACCTGGCCCGGCCAGCGCTCGGCGCAGGCCAGCAGCAGTGCCGTGGAGTCCGCACCGCCGCTGAAGGCCACGGCCAGCGGCAGTTGCGGCGCAAAGCGATGGATGGCCGCGTCCAAAGCGGCACCCGGTGCAGCACCTGGTGCGGCATTTGGAGCGGCTGCCGGAACATTGCGCGGCGGGTCGGGGATCGGAATTTCCACAGGCTTGGATCAGAGGTATCAGGACGCGGGCCAGGGATTGGCGCAAAAAGCAAACGGCTCCCAGGGGGAGCCGTTCAGTGTGCCAGAGCGTGGCGCAGGCCTTCAGCGGTTGTCGGCCTTGGTGTCGGCGAAGCGGCCGTAGCTTTGCAGGCGCTCGTAACGGCGGTCCTGCAGTTCCTTGGGCTTGAGGTCCGCCAGCTGGCGATAGGCATCGCCCAGCGCGCGCTTGAGGAAGGCGGCCATTTGCTTGGGGTCGCGGTGGGCGCCGCCCACGGGCTCGTTGACGATCTTGTCCACCAGGCCCAGGGCCTTGAGGCGGTGGGCTGTGATGCCCATGGCATCGGCCGCGTCCTGGGCCTTTTCGCCGGTCTTCCAGAGGATGGAGGCGCAGCCTTCCGGGCTGATCACGGAGTAGACGGCGTATTGCAGCATCAACACCTGGTCGGCGACGGCAATGGCCAGGGCGCCGCCCGATCCACCTTCACCGATGACGGTGGTGATGATGGGGGTCTGCAGCTGGGCCATTTCGTAGATGTTGCGGCCGATGGCTTCGGACTGGCCGCGCTCTTCGGCTTCGATGCCGGGGAAGGCGCCAGGCGTGTCCACGAAGGTGAAGACCGGCAGGCCGAACTTTTCGGCCGTCTTCATGAGGCGCAGGGCCTTGCGGTAGCCCTCGGGGCGCGTCATGCCGAAGTTGCGCAGCGTGCGCTCCTTGGTGTCGCGGCCCTTCTGGTGGCCGATGACCATGCAGGAAATGCCATTGAAGCGCGCCAGCCCGCCCACAATGGACTGGTCGTCGGCAAAGTGCCGGTCGCCGTGCATCTCGATGAAGTCGGTGAAGCAGTCGCGCACATAGTCCAGCGTGTAGGGACGCTCGGTATGGCGCGCGATCTTGGTGATCTGCCAGGGCGAGAGGTCGCTGTAGATGTCCTTGGTCAGCTGCAGGCTTTTTTTGCTGAGCTGCTCGATCTCTTCCGAGATATCGACTGCGCTTTCGGTCTGCACGTAGCGCAGTTCCTCGATTTTGGATTCGAGCTCGGCGATGGGCTGCTCAAAATCCAGAAAGTTCTTTTTCGCCAACTTGTTTCTCCTTGTCCCAGCCAGGCACGGTGCATGCGTTCCGGCCGGAAAACGGGGGTTGATCGGGTGTGATCGGTTTGTCTTCAGGCTGCAGGCTGCGGTTCGAGCGAGCGCCAAATATACCAAGTCGCCACGGTGCACCACGGCTTCCAGGCCTCGGCAACCTCACGCGCCTCGCTGCGGCTGACGGGGTCGCCTGAAAAATAGTTCTGGCTGATGCCCGAGATCAGGCCTGCATCGTCCAGCGGCAGCACATTGGGCCGCTGCAGGTAGAAGATGAGGAACATCTCGGCGGTCCAGCGGCCCACGCCGCGGATGGACATGAGCTCGGCCACGATGGCTTCGTCACTCATGCCCTGCCAGTCGTCCTGGTGCAGGCGGTGCTCGGTGAAGTGCATGGCCAGGTCCACCAGGTAGTCCACCTTGCGGGCAGACAGGCCCACGGCGCGCATGTCGTCCACCTTGAGCTTGAGCACCAGGTCAGGCGCCATGCGGGCGGGCAGGCGCGCGAACTTGTTCCACAGCGTCTGGGCAGCCTTCATCGAGATCTGCTGGCCCACGATGGAGCGCGCCAGCGTTGCGAAGGCATCGCCGCCGGGCTGCAAGGCCAGGTGGGCAAAGCGCGGGATCAGGCGCTTCATCACGCGATCGCGCCGCACCAGCTGGCGGCAGGCCTCGGCCCAGTAGGCCGGGGCGCCCTCGGGCGGTGCGGGCAGGGATATCTTGGCCTTGGGAGCGGAGGCAGCGGCAGCGGCGGCCGCAGGCGCCGATCCTGCGCGCGCGCCCAGCGTCACGATCGGCAGCGGGGCCGGTTGCTGTTCGGGCACGGGCAGATCGGCCACCAGCGGCAACTGCTCGAAATCCATGGTGTCCAGGGGTTTGGCGGAGGCCATCAAAGCACCTCCCCGCACCTGGCGCGGCACATCTGGCAAGGCATACGGATCAGCCCTTTGCGGCTGCCTCCCAGGTTGTGCCTGCGGGGGAGTCCTTGAGCACGATGCCCTGTTCCAGCAGCGCCTTGCGGATGCGGTCGGCCTCGGCCCAGTCCTTGGCCGCCTTGGCGGCTGCGCGTGCGGCAATCTGCGCCTCGATGGCACCGGCATCCATCTCCGAAGTGCCCGCCTGCAGGAAGGCCTGCGGGTCGCCCTGCAGCAGCCCCAGGCAGCCGGCCAGGGCCTTGAGCAGGCCCGCCGTCTCGGCACTCTTGCTGCGGTTGACTTCGGCAGCCAGCTCGAACAGCACGGCCACGGCCTCGGGCGTGCCGAAGTCCTCGTCCATGGCCGCCTTGAAGCGCGCGGCAGCGGGATGATTCCAGTCGACGGCAACCTCGGCAGGTGCGACCAGGCTCAGCGCCGTGTACAGGCGCTTAAGCGCGCCGCGTGCGTCGTTCAGGTGCACGTCGCTGTAGTTCAGCGGGCTGCGGTAGTGGCTGCGCACGACGAAGAAGCGCACGGTCTCGGCGTCGTATTCCTTGAGCACGTCGCGGATGGTGAAGAAGTTGCCCAGCGACTTGGACATCTTCTCGTTGTCCACGTTGATGAAGCCGTTGTGCATCCAGACCTGCGAGAACGGCTTGCCGGTCGCGCCTTCGCTCTGGGCGATCTCGTTTTCGTGGTGCGGGAACTGCAGGTCGGCGCCGCCGCCGTGGATGTCGAAGCTCTCACCCAGCATCTCGCAGCCCATGGCCGAGCACTCGATGTGCCAGCCGGGACGACCCACACCCCAGGGGCTGGCCCACTTAACCTCTTCCGGCTCGGCGGGCTTGGCGCTTTTCCACAGCACGAAGTCCAGCGGATCCTGCTTGCCGTCCTGCACGGCCACGCGTTCGCCGGCCTGCAATTCGTCCAGCGACTTGCCCGACAGCTTGCCGTAGCCGGGGAACTTGCGCACGGCGAAGTTCACGTCGCCATCCGTGCCCTGATAGGCCAGACCCTTGTCCTGCAGGCGGCCGATCATGGACAGCATCTGCGGCACGTATTCGGTGGCGCGCGGCTCATGCGTGGGGCGCTCGATGCCCAGGGCGTCGGCGTCCTGGTGCAGGGCGTCGATCATGCGGTCGGTCAGCGAGCGGATGGTCTCGCCGTTCTCGACGGCGCGACGGATGATCTTGTCATCGATGTCGGTGATGTTGCGCACATAGGTCACGCGATGGCCGCTGGCACGCAGCCAGCGCTGCACCACATCGAAAGCGACCATGGAGCGCGCGTGTCCCAGGTGACACAGGTCGTACACGGTCATGCCGCACACATACATGCGCACATGGCCCGGTTCGATTGGCGAAAACGCTTCCAATGCACGCGACAGCGTGTTGTAGATACGCAAACTCATGGATGTTTATCAGGGGAGAAAGGGTCGCTGCAGGGGGCGCGTCCCACGCGCCGCCGGACCCTTGGCGCCGATGCAGGCATGCTCAGCAGGGAGCAGGAGCGGCAGGCGCAGAGCCCGTGTGACCCAGCACACCCCTCAGCTACAATTGACCGCAGTATAAGCCCGCGCCGCGGGGCATTCCCCCGAGGCCCCGAAAGCACCTACATGCCTCTACGCAACTCGTTTCGCTCCGCCCTGCGCCTCGCGGCACTGGCGGCCCTGCTCGCAACAGGCCACGCCCACGCCGACGACTATACGGAAGTGAATCAGTTGCTGCGCAACGGCAAGAGCACCCAGGCGCTGGCACGCGCCGATGCCTATCTGGCCAAGAACGCACGCGACCCGCAGATGCGCTTTCTCAAGGCGGTTGCACTGACCGACAGCGGCAAGACAGACGAGGCCATCGCCGCGCTGAATCAGCTCATCGAGGACTACCCCGAGCTGCCCGAGCCCTACAACAATCTGGCGGTCATCTATGCCGGCCAGAACCAGCTCGACAAGGCGCGCTCCGCGCTCGAATCCGCCGTGCGCAACAACCCCAACTACGGCGTCGCCTACGAGAACCTGGGCGACATCCATGCCCGCCTGGCCTACGAGGCCTACTCCAAGGCGCAAGGCCTGGATGGCCGCGCGGCCAGCGTGCGCCCCAAACTCAAGCTGCTGCGCGACCTGCTGGCGCCCGTCACCGCCGCCAAGTAGGCCCCGGCCCACGCGCGCAGCCCTTGCGTCAGCGCGCGTGCGGCGGTCGATCGGGTCTTGCCATGCCTGGCGCGCACCCGCAGGAACCTGCCCGGTTTTCCCCACTCCATCCCCCAGCCCTTTGGCTTTCACAGGAGATTCGCATGACCACACGCCGCATTGCGTCGCTTTCCCTGGCCGGCATGGCCCTGGCCGCTTCCCTTTTCACCGCCCTGCCCGCCATGGCGCAGAACGCCACGCCCAAGGTGCAGATCAAGACCAGCATGGGCGACATCGTGCTGGAGCTGAACGAAGCCAAGGCTCCCAAGACCGTGGCCAACTTCATGCAGTACGTGCGAGACAAGCACTATGACGGCACGGTGTTCCACCGCGTGATGGACGGCTTCATGATCCAGGGCGGCGGCATGGATGCCAGCCTCAAGGAAAAGCCCACGCGCGCGCCGATTCCGCTGGAGGCGGACAACGGCCTCAAGAATGACCGGGGCACCATCGCCATGGCGCGCACGGGCAACCCCAACTCGGCCACCTCGCAGTTCTTCATCAACGTGGTGAACAACGACATGCTCAACGCGCCCAAGCCTGACGGACACGGCTACGCCGTCTTCGGCCGCGTGGTCCAGGGCATGGATGTGGTGGACAAAATCCGCACGGTGGCCACGGGCAACCAGGGCATGCACCAGAATGTACCCACCAAGCCGGTGACCATCCTCTCGGCCACCGAAGTCAAGTAAACCGCGCGCCGCGCCTTGCGTGGCACGCCCTTCCCCTCCATCCAACAAGGAATCGCCATGAGCAATCCCCAAGTCGAACTCCACATCGCCGGCCACGGCGTGATCACCATCGAACTCGACGCCGCCAAGGCCCCGAAGAGCGCAGAGAACTTCCTGGCCTATGTGAACAAGGGCCACTACAACAACACCATCTTCCATCGCATCATCGATGGCTTCATGATCCAGGGCGGCGGCTTCGAGCCCGGCATGAAGCAAAAGGAGACGGACGCTCCCATCGAGAACGAGGCCAAGAACGGCCTGAAGAACGACAAGTACACCCTGGCCATGGCCCGTACCGGCGACCCGCACTCGGCCACCGCCCAGTTCTTCATCAACGTGGCCGACAACGGCTTCCTGAACCACACCTCGCCCAGCGCACAGGGCTGGGGCTATGCCGTGTTCGGCAAGGTGATCAAGGGCACCGAGATCGTGGACAAGCTGCGTGGCGTGAAGACCGGCCGCAACGGCGGCCACCAGGACGTGCCCAAGGATGACGTGATCATCGAAAAGGCCGTGGCCCTGTAATCAGGCGCTTGCGCACACTCGGCGGCCGTGCCCTTTCGGGTCCGGCCGCCCTGTTGTCCATGCGCATGGCACCAGGCCGTGCGCATGGACAACAGACCCGCTCCAGAGCCGTCCCAAGGCTCCTACAGCCCTTCATGCAGCGCCCTTGCCGGGTGCCCCGACCCATGGCCCAGACCGCCGCGCCCCGCCCTCTTCCCGAGCCGCCCATTGCGGCCGAGTGGACACTGCCTGTGGGCTGGCGCACGCTGGAGTTCATCTCGGACCTGCACCTGCAGGCCAGCGAGCCCGCCACCGTACAGGCCTTCCGGCAGTACCTGGCCGCCACGCGGGCCGATGCCGTCTTTCTGCTGGGCGACCTGTTCGAGGTCTGGGTGGGTGACGACGCCCTGCTGGAGCCGGGCAGCTTCGAGGCCGAATGCGCCACCGCCATGCGCGCGGCAGCCACCCGCACGCCGCTGTTCTTCATGCAGGGCAACCGCGACTTCCTGACCGGCGCGCAGTTCGATGCGCTGTGCGGCACGACCACGCTGAACGATCCCACCGTGCTTGACTGCGGCGACCAGCGCATCCTGCTCAGCCATGGCGATGCCCTGTGCCTGGACGATGTGGACTACCAGCGCTTTCGCGCCATGGCCCGCTCGGCGGCCTGGCAGGCCGGCTTCCTGGCCCAGCCGCTGCAGGTGCGCCGCGACCAGGCACGCGGCATTCGGCAGGAGAGCGAATCGCGCAAGCGGGAATCGGACGGCCATGGCGCCGCCATGCCCACCTATGCCGACCTCGACGCGCAGGCCACGCGCAGCTGGCTGCATGCCGCAGGTGCCGCCACCCTGATCCACGGCCACACGCACCGCCCGGCCGACCATGACCTGGGCGATGGCCTGCGGCGCATCGTGCTCAGCGACTGGGATCTGGCGGCGCCCGCGCCCCGCGCCGAGGTGCTGCGCTGGGAGCGCGGCATGGGCCTGCAGCGCCTGCCGCTGTCCGATGTTCTTGAACAGGCCAGCCCGCCATGAGCCTTTGGCAACAAATGGGCCGCTGGGTCCGCAGACTGGGCCGCCGCGCACGCTCCACGGTGTCGCCGGTGCCCGAGATTCCCGCGCCGCTTTGGCTGTCCACGCTGGCCGCATACCCTTTTCTCGCGTCGCTGACGCTGGAGGAGCAATCCAAGCTGCGCGCCCTGGCTGCCGTCTTCCTGCAGCGCAAGCGCTTCCACGGCGCACACGGCCTGGAAGTCAGCGATGCCATGGCATTGGAGATTGCCGCCCAGGCCTGCCTGCCCCTGCTGCACTGGGGCGAGCCGCAGGGCGCGCTGTCCTGGTATGACGACTTTGTCGGCATCGTGGTGCACCCGGGCGATGCCGTGGCGCGGCGCCAGAGCATGGACGAGGCCGGCGTCATCCACGACTACGACGAAGTGATCATGGGCGAGGCCATGCATGGCGGCCCCGTCATGCTCAGCTGGCAGGCCATTGGCGCAGGGCGCGGGCCGCATGCCAGCCACCATGGCCACGGCGGCCAGCCCGCCAACGTGGTGATCCATGAATTTGCCCACAAGATCGACATGCGCAACGGCGGTGCCGACGGCTGCCCGCCCCTGCCGCCGGGCTTCATGGGCAGCAGCTCCGCGCGCCAGGCCCGCGAGATATGGCAGGCCGCCTGGGCGCCGGCCTACGACGCCTTCCGTGAGCAGATCACCATCGCCGAGCGCTTTGGTGGCGAATGGCCCTGGCTGGACGGCTATGGCGCCACGGCGCCCGCCGAATTCTTCGCCGTGGCCTGCGAGGCCTTCTTCGTGGACCGCGCCCGCTTTGCCCTGGAATTTCCCACGCTGGCGCCGCTGCTGGCTGCGCTCTTCAAGCCAGCCACCAGTCAACCCTGATCGGAGCAAACCTCCTTCAGGGCCTGGGCGAACAGGCGCTGCTCCTCGAACTGCCCGCCGGCCTTGCGCTCGAACAGGGTGATGGGTGGCAGGGTCCAGCCCAAACGGTGGTGCACGATGCCCACGCCCGCGATGCGCACCAGTTCCTCGGCAATGTCGGCCGGCACGATGGACACGGCACGCTCATTGGCCGCCACCAGCTCGCCGATCACCTTGGCCGAGAGCGTTTCCACAAACGGCGGCGGCGGCTCCACGCCCGCGCGCAGAAAAAAGTCGGTGATCTGCTCGCGCATGGGCGTGCGGCGCTGGCCCAGCACCCAGTCAAGCCCCGTGAGTTCGGCCCACTGCAGAGGCCGGCGCCCCAGCCGCGTGGCCAGGCTGCGGTGGGCGATCAGGCGAGGCTCCTGCTCATAAAGCACGCTGTGCCGTATGCCGCTCATGTCCAGCACGGCCGAGGCGCGGCCAATCACGCAGTCCAGCTCATGTGCGCGCAGCTTTTGCAGCAGGCGGTCGCTGGTGTCCTCATGCAGCGTGACCGTGATGCGCCGGCCTTGCGGCCGCGTCCTGCCGATGGCATCGGCCAGCATGCGCGCCGGCAGGAAGGGGATGACACCCACCTGCAGGTGCGCCGCACGCTGCTGCCCCACGGCCTCGATGTCGTGGGCCCAATGGTCCAGATCGGCCAGCATGCCCCGGGCGCGCGCCAGCACCAGCGCGCCCAGCTCCGTAGGCTCCATGCCGCGCGCAGAACGCAGGAACAGCGGCGCGCCGAACAATGACTCCAGCTCGGCCAGGGCCTGGGTCACGGCGGGCTGGCTGGTGGCCATGCGCTCGGCCACGCGGGTCAGCGTGCCCAGCTCGCTGATGGAGCGCAGCAGCAGCAAATGCTTCATCTTCAAACGCGTGGCCATGCGGTGGGCCAGTTGGGCAGCGGTCGATGCAGTGCGGTTTTGCGGCATGGATTCAGGCGTGGCGCGTCATAAGCAAAACCATATTGAACAATAAAAACAAACGAATTTCTGCTTATGCATGCGTTCCAGAATTCCTGCGTCTTGCACACCCAAAACGAAAGGACCAGGCAGACCATGGATGGCATGTTTTTCATCATCGCGCTGGGCGCGGCGGCGGCCGGATTCGTGCAGGGCCTGTCGGGCTTTGCCTTCGGCATGGTGGCCATGTCGTTCTGGGCCTGGGTGCTGGAGCCGCGCGATGCGGCCGTGCTCACCGTCTTCGGCTCGCTGCTGGGCCAGGTGCTGTCGGCCATCACCGTGCGGCGCGGGTTTGCGCTGGCAAAGCTGTTGCCCTTCATCCTGGGCGGTCTTGCAGGCATTCCGCTGGGTGTCTTGCTGCTGCCGCACCTGGACATGGCCTGGTTCAAGGCCCTGCTGGGCGGCATGCTGGTGCTGTGGTGCCCGGTGATGCTGTTGTCGGCCCGGCTGCCCAGGCTGGCGCGCGGCGGCCGGGTGGCCGACGGCGCCGTGGGCCTGGCGGGCGGCGTGATGGGCGGACTGGGCGGCTTCACGGGCACGCTGCCCACGCTGTGGTGCACGCTGCGCGGCTACCCCAAGGATGAGCAGCGCTCCGTCATCCAGAACTTCAACCTGTCCATGCTGGCCGTGACCATGGCCACCTACCTGGGCACCGGCATGGTCACGCGCAGCATGCTGCCGCTGTTCGCCATCGTGGCGCCGGCCATGCTCATTCCATCGCTGCTGGGCTCCAGGCTCTATATCGGTATCAGCGAGGCACGGTTCCGGCAGATCGTGCTGGGCCTGCTGTGCCTGTCCGGCGTGGCGCTGCTGGCCTCCTCGGTGCCGGTGCTGCTGCAGCGAGCGGGCTGAGCACGCCGAACGCGCTGCCGGGAAGGCCTGGAACCAAGCCTGCCGGCTGCAGCAGATGGCCAGTCAACGGCAGCAACACGTGCAGGGGCTGGGCAATGAACTGGCCGCCGCCAAGAAGGACCTGCAGCGCGCGCAAGACTGGGCACCGCCCTCGAAAAAAGGCGGGGCAGGAATCGCTCCCTGCCCCGCCTTCAGGCTCCCGCCGCGTGGCGGGAACGCCTTCTTCTCCCTCGATGGCGCATCAGTACCGCGCATCGGCCGGCTTCTTGTCCTTGGGCCAGTCCTTGTGCTTGTTGGCAAAGTCCGGGCGCGGCTGGTGGCTGAAGTACTCGGCCACGTCCACGGCCTCCTGGTCGCTGAGGCCGCCCTGGCCCAGCGGGAAGTTGCCATGGAAGGCGATGGGCATGTTGCGCTTGACGAAGGCCGCTGCCGTGTAGGTGCGCGCCATGCCCGCGCCGATGTTGAAGGACTCGTCACCCCACAGCGGCGGATAGACCCACTGGCCCTTGGCATTCTTCACGCCCTCGCCCTCGCCGCCATGGCAGACCGCGCACTGGGCCGCATAGACCTTCTTGCCGTTGTCCACGTTGGGCACGATGGACTGGCTGATCTTGCCCACGCCCCGGCCTTCGACCTTGTCTTCGGGTTTGGTTTCGCGGCGCATCCAGTCGAAGTAGGCGACCATGGCCTTGATCTCGTCGGACTCCAGCGGCAGCGGCTTGCCGTTCATGGAGCGCAGGAAGCAGCCATTGATGCGGTCCTCCAGCGTGATGACGCGGCCCGCGCGCGGCGCATAGCCGGGGAAGAAGGCCGAGACACCGATATAGGGCGAACCATCGGCCACCGTGCCCGCGTTCAGGTGGCAGCTGGCGCAGTTCAGCGCATTGCCCACATTCCTGGGCAGCAGGTCACGCGTCTCTATGTTCAGGCGGGCGCCGTAAACCAGTTGCTTCGCGTTGGATTCGTCCAGCATGGCGGCCAGGCGCGGCGTCTCGAAGGGGCGTGCGCTTTCGCCCTTGGCATCGAGCTGCTTGCGCATGGATTGCACCTCCTTGGCATGGATCTCGCGCGCATCGGCACGGCCCCAGCTCTTGCGGGCGAAGTTGAGGATGTCGGCAATCTCCGCATCCTTGAGCTGTGCGAAGGCCGGCATGGTCAGCGGCCGTGCATGGCTTTGCGTGACGGGCGCCTTCCAGCCCACCAGCATCAGATGGATCAGCGTGGACGGGTCCTGCGACTGCAGCGAGAAATTGCCGGCCAGTGGCGGGAACACGTCCTTCACGCCACCGCCATCGGCACGGTGGCAGTCGGCGCAGAACTGCAGATAGCCCAGGCCGCCGCGGCTGGCGTAGAGATCGGCAGGCACGTCGGAAGACACTGCCGACGTGGCGGACGGCGCATGCCCGGAGACCTGCGGCGCCGTATGCGGAGCAATGACCGGCCCCGGCCCCTGGGCCACCTGCATGGGCAGATCGTTCTTGCCTGCGGGCAGCGACTTCAGATAAGTGCCAATGGCCAGCAGGTCCGCATCGCTCATGTACTGCGTGCTGTGCTGCACCACGTCGACCATGTTGCCGGAGACCGTGCCGTGGCTGTTGCGCCCGGTCTTGAGCAACTGGGCGGTTTCCTCGGGTGTCCACAGATTGCGCAGGCTCAGCGCGCGCCAGTTCTCCACGGTCTCGCCGGCCAAGAAATACTCGCCCTTGCTGCCCTCGCCGGTCATGGTCTTTTCCTGGAAGCCCACCCCGCGCGGCGTATGGCAGGCGCCGCAGTGGCCCAGGCCCTGCACCAGGTAGGCACCCCGGTTCCACTGGGCAGTTTGCTGCGGTTGGGGCTGGAAGGGCGTGTCATCCAGAAACACCCAGTTCCACAGCGCCAGGCCCCAGCGCTGGTTGAAGGGAAAGCCCAGGTCGGACTCCTTGTTGGCCGCCTTCACGGGCGCCACGCCCTGCAGCAGGTAGGCGTACAGGGCCTGCATGTCCTCGGCCGTCATCTTGGCGTAGGAGGGATAGGGCATGGCCGGGTACATGTTGCGGCCATCGGCCGCGACGCCCTTGCGCATGGCGCGGTCGAACTGCTCGAAGCTGTATTTGCCCATGCCCGTATCGGCGTCGGGCGAGATATTGGTGGAATAGATCTTGCCGAATGGCGTCTCCAGCGCCAGCCCACCACCCATGGGCTGGGATTTATTGCCGGTGTGGCAGGCAACGCAATCGCCCAGGCGTGCGATATATCGACCACGATCGACCAGGGTTCTTTGCTCCGCCGTCAGGTCCGCCGCGTAATCGGCAGGCAGGTCATCAATGATTTGTGGCATTTGCGCATTGTCCACTCCGGGCGCCGGCGCCGAAATGGCCAGTTGCCAGGCGGCGGCCGAGAGCGCGGCCACGCACAGCAGGCCTTGCTTGAGCGAGAGTTTCATCGTCTTCGATCCACTGAAATGAATTATTATTGAAAGAGGCAAAAACGGATATTGACGAGATATTCAACCCAACGCCTGCAGCCATTGCAGCAAATGATCATCTCTTTGCGCAATATCTTCTTATATATACTAATTCTAGTGGTATCTCCCTATTTTTTCCATGCAAGCCGACGAAAACGATAAGCCAATAGCACATTTAACGCGGGCTTAATCAATGCAGGGAAAAAGTGCGCGCAGCCTTCTCGGGTGCGCACGAAAAAGCGGCCCGCAAGGGGCCGCTGATTTCACCGTCGGTGTGTCCGTCAGTGTCTCGGGTGGCGGCTCGCCCGCCGGGCTCAGGCCGCCTGGCTGCAGCGGCGCGCCGCCTGCGCCACGCTGTGCGCGTCCACGCCAAAGTGGCCGCGCAACGCGGCACGCGTGTCACTTCGGCCAAAGCCGTCCGTGCCCAGGGTGAGGAATCGCCTGCCTGCGGGCAGGAAGGCGCGCACGGTCTCGGGCACGGCGCGCACATAGTCGGTGGCAGCAATCACCGGGCCCTGCGTGCCGTCCAGCAGTTGGGCGATCCAGGGCTGGCCAGGTGCCTCACCTGCCAGCATGCGCTGCTCGCAGGCCACGCCATCGCGCGCCAGTTCGCTCCAGCTGGTCACGCTGACCACGGTGGCGGCCATGCCCTCGCTGGCCAATTGCTCGGCGGCCTTGAGCACTTCGGTGAGGATGGCGCCCGACCCCAGCAAGGTGACATGCTGCGTGGCATGGCCCGCATCGCCAAAGCGGCCGAACACATAGCCGCCGCGCAGCACGCCTTCGGCCGCGCCCGGTGGCAGGTCGGGCTGGGCGTAGTTCTCGTTCATCAGGGTGATGTAGTAGAAAACGTCGCGCTGCTCGACCAGCATCTCGCGCATGCCGGCGTCCAGTATCACGGCCAGCTCGCCCGCATGCGCGGGGTCCCAGGCCTTGCAGTTGGGAATGGTGGCCGCCACCAGATGGCTGGAGCCGTCCTGGTGCTGCAGGCCTTCTCCGCCCAGCGTGGTGCGGCCCGAGGTGGCGCCCAGCAGAAAGCCGCGCGCCCGCTGGTCGGCCGCCGCCCAGATGGCGTCGCCCACGCGCTGGAAGCCGAACATGGAGTAGTAGATGTAGAACGGCAGCATGGCCAGGCCGTGCACGCTGTAGCTGGTGGCCGCCGCCGTCCAGCTGGCGATGGCGCCGGCCTCGCTGATGCCCTCCTCCAGGATCTGGCCGTCCAGCGCCTCGCGGTAGGACAGCACTGAGCCGATGTCTTCGGGCGCGTAGCGCTGCCCCAGGCTGCTGTAGATGCCCACCTGCTTGAACAGATTGGCCATGCCGAAGGTGCGCGCCTCGTCGGCCACGATGGGCACGATGCGTGGACCCAGCTGCGCGTCCTTGAGCAGGCCGCCCAGCATGCGCACGAAGGCCATGGTGGTGCTCATCTCCTTGCCGGCAGGCGCCAGCGCGAACTGGGCGTACTGGTCCAGGGCGGGCACGGGCACGCGGTCGCACACGGTTTCGCGGCGCGGCAGTGCGCCGCCCAGGGCCGTGCGGCGATCGCGCAGGTAGTGCATCTCGGGGCTGTCATCGGCGGGCCGGTGGAAGGCCAGGCCTTTGGCCTGCTCGTCACTGAGCGGCAGGTTGAAGCGGTTGCGGAACTCGATCAGGTCGGTCTCGTCCAGCTTCTTCTGGCTGTGCGTGGTCATCTTGCCCTGCCCGGCAGAGCCCATGCCATAGCCCTTCTTGGTATGGGCAAGGATCACCGTGGGCTGGCCGCGATGGGCGGCAGCCGCTGCATAGGCGGCATGGATCTTCACCAGGTCATGGCCGCCGCGCTTCAAGCGGTCGATCTGCTCGTCCGTCAGGCCCTGGGCCAGGGCGGCGAGCTCGGGGTTCTGTCCGAAGAAATGCTCGCGGTTGTAGCGTCCGTCCTTGGCGGCGAAGGTCTGCATCTGCCCGTCCACCGTGCCGCCCAGCGTGCGTGCCAGGGTGCCGGTGAGGTCGCGCGCAAACAACCCGTCCCAGTCGCTGCCCCACAGCAGCTTGACCACGTTCCAGCCCGCGCCGGCAAACAGCCGCTCCAGCTCATCGACGATGCGGCCGTTGCCGCGCACCGGGCCGTCCAGCCGCTGCAGATTGCAGTTGACCACCCAGACCAGGTTGTCCAGCCCCTCGCGCGCGGCCAGCGTGAGGGCGCTCATGCTTTCGGGCTCGTCCATCTCGCCGTCGCCGAACACGCCCCAGACCTTGCGTTCCTGGCAGTCCAGCAGGCGGCGGTGCGTGAGATAGCGCATGAAGCGCGCGTGGTAGATGCTGCTGATGGGGCCAATGCCCATGGAGCCCGTCGGGAACTGCCAGAAATCGGGCATCAGCCAGGGATGCGGATAGCTGGACAGGCCCTGCGCGCCTGCAGCCGGCGCGCTGATCTCCTGGCGGTAGTGCTGCAGATCATGCTCGGTCAGCCGCCCTTCCAGGAAGGCCCGCGCATACACGCCGGGCGCGCTGTGCGGCTGGAAGAACACCAGGTCGCCCCGGTGCTGGCCGGGCGCAAGTCCCTCCCGGGCATGGAAGAAATGGTTGAACCCGGTCTCGAACAGGTCGGCCGCGCTGGCATAGCTGGCAATATGGCCGCCCAGCTCGCCATAGGCCTGGTTGGCGCGCACCACCATGGCCAGCGCGTTCCAGCGCATGATGGACGCCAGCCGCTCCTCGATGGCCAGGTCGCCCGGAAACACCGGCTGCTGCTGCGCCGCCACGCTGTTCACATAGGGCGTGTTCAGGTCGGGCTGCCAGCCCAGGCGCTGCTCGCGCGCCATGCGCGCCAGCTCTTCCAGCACGAAGCGCGCTCGCTGCGGACCTTCTGTGGCGACCAGGGCCAGAAAGGCCTCGCGCCATTCGGCGGTTTCCTGGGGATCGGTATCGATATCGGCCAGCGCGGCCAGTGGCGTGGGTGCGTTCATGCCCGCCACTTTAGGACTGGCAGGCCGGCATGAGCAGCCGTTCATGGATAAGGAAAACGCCATATTCCAGCATTTCATGCCGGTATCTACATAAAATCCGGCACATGAAACTGGACACCATCGACTTGCGCATTCTGGCCGAGTTGCAAACGGACGGCTCGCTGTCCAACGTGGAGCTGGCGCGGCGCGTGCATCTGTCGCCCTCGCCATGCCTGGCGCGCGTCAAGGCACTGGAGAAGGCCGGCGTGATCGCGCGCTATGTGGCGCTGGCCAATGCGTCGGCGCTGGGGCTGGGGCTGAATGTGTTCATCAACATCAGCCTCAAGTCGCAGGCCAAGGAATCGCTGGCCGACTTCGAGCGCCGCATTGCCGAGCACGACGAGGTCATGGAGTGCTACCTGATGAGCGGCGACGCCGACTACCTGATCCGCGTGGCGCTGGCCGACATCGGCGCGCTGGAGCGCTTCATCGTGGAGCAGCTCACGCCCATCCCCGGCATAGAGAAAATCCGCTCCAGCTTCACGCTCAAGCAGGTGCGGTACAAGACCGCCCTGCCCCTGCCTGCGGCGGGTTGATCCGACCCCCGACTCAGCCCGCAGGCTTGGCCATCTCGCCGGTGGCGATGCGGCGGCGCAGCTCGCCCAGCACGGCCTTGAGGCGGCGCTCATTGTCCAGGCCCACGCGCACCAGCATCTTCTGTCCGCTGGACAGGGCCTGCAGCTCAGGGTCGGCGTACTCGTAGCGCACCCAGGGCTGGATGGAGGGCACCTCGCCCTCCACCTTGGTCAGCCGTACCTGAACCGGGCCTGCGGGCTCGGGCGCGGCGCGCAGGTGGTCTATGACGGCGATGAGGCGATCGTTGAAATAGCGGCTGGGATAGCCCAGGTCTTCATAGGCGGTCTGGAACAGGGGATACAGCCGGGCATAGAGTTTGACGGCCCCGTCCATGGGAATGGACTCGGCAAAGGTCACAAAGGCCTTGTAGCGTGCGGCGTTGGCGGGGGCGATGGCCTGCGCCTCACCATCCTGTGCCGCGCCCTCCACCGTGAAACGCTGAGGCGCCGGGTGCACGGGCCAAAGCCGTGCAGGGGCCTGGGAACGGGTCAGGTTGTCCACGGTGGCCACGGCGCGGCGCACAAACCCGTCCATCTGCAGAAAGCTGCCTGCCTTGTCACGGCCCAGCAGGCCGTTGAGGGCCTGGGTGACATGGGCGTCGGAGTCCTGCAGCGCGGGCAGGCCGGAGGCGGGTTGCTCCAGCGCATCGACAGGGTTCTGGGGCTCGGTCAGCTCGGGCGCGGGGACGGGTTCAGGTTCGGAGGGCTGGGTGGACTGGGCGGGCGCCTGCGCCACTTCCGGCGGCGCCTCGGGCACGGCGGCGGGACGCCACCAGTACCACCAGGCCGCGCCCCCCAGGGCGGCAGCTGCCAGCACCGCTGCGGCGATGCCGAAAGCCGATGGACCGGAGGATCTGGCGCGGGGGCGGAAGTCTTGGGGATCGCGTTCTGGCATGGAGGGGTCCTTTGGCTTGGGCAGGGGGCTGGCAGCTCAGTTGCCGCAGGACGTGCGACAGCAAAGCACAACCAGGGTTCCCCGGCTTTGCTGACACCGGCCCCTGCCTTGTGTTTATAAGCCGCCGCGCTCTCTGCGCAGGCCATCGTGCGCGCCCGGCAACAACGCGTTACCCGGCTTACCCGACCGTCTCAGCCCTGCGTGCCCAGATCCTGGAGCCAGGCCATGGCGGCCTGCAGCTCGTCGGGGCGGATTTCGTGCATGCTCGGGTACTCGTGGTAGCTCAGTTGCAGCGGCAGGCGCTGCACGTGGCTGCGAATGGCGTGGGCGCTGGTCAGCGGAATGACGTTGTCGTAGGTGCCGTGGCTGACCCAGAGCGACTTGCCGTCAAAGGCCGCGTCAGGGGCCTGGTGCGGCAAGGCCTCGGGCAGCAGGCGGCTGTGCCAGCACATGGCGGCGCGCAGCAGTGCGGGCTGGGTCAGCAGCAGGCTGAGCGCCATGATGCCGCCCTGGCTGAAGCCGCCCGCCACGGTTCGCTGGGCAGGGATGTCCAGCCGCGCTCCGGCCTGCTGCACGGTCTGGGCCACCAGGGCGCGGCTGTGCTCTTCCTGCGATGCGTGGATGTGGCGCGTGCCGTTGGCGTCCACCGTGAACTGGAACCAGGCATGGGCTGAGGGACCCATGGAAAACGGAGCGCGCAGGCTGAGCACGTGGAACTGCGGCGGCACGAACGATGCGAGGCCGAACAGATCCTGCTCATTGCTGCCAACGCCATGCATGAGCACCAGCAGCCAGGGCTGCTGCCCCGGTGCGGGTTGTGCGGGGCGCTCCAGCGCCAACAGAGGCAGGTCGATCATCACGGACTCCTTGGTTTTTTAGCGATTTCCAGGACCGGGGTGGTCCCGGGCAACGCGCCATTGTGGCGCCTCGCCAAGTCCGCGGCAGCAGGAGGTTATGCCGCCTGCGCGTCCTCGAAGGCCATCGCATCCATGGCCAGGATGGAATACATGACTTCGCGGCTCAGATACCGTGGCCGCGCCATGGCGCCAGCCGCGCCCAGCGCGAAGTACAGCGGCATGAAGTGCTCCTCGCTGGGATGGGCGCGCCGGGCCGAAGGCGCGCGGGCGCGGTAGTCCAGCAGCGCGGGCAGGTCCTGCGCCTGCAGGCGCGATTCGATCCAGCGGCTGAAATCCTGCACGTAGGGCGAAGAGGCGCTGGAGCCGCCGACGGCATGGTCGTCCTGCAGGCCATCCTGGCTGCGCAGGGCCTGCACGGCGTCGTCCACCCGCACCGTGGCCTCGCCCGTGCCGCCCCGGAATTCGCCCAGGTTGTGCGTCATGCTGCCGGAGCCGACGATGAGCACGCCCTCATCGCGCAAGCCCGCCAGGGCTGCGCCCAGCGCATGGGTTTCGGCCGGCCCGGCCGAGGCGGGCAGTGACAGCTGCACCACGGGCAGGTCGGCATCCGGCAGCAAATGCATCAGCGGCACCCAGGCGCCGTGGTCGAAGGGCCGCTGCGCGTTGGCGCTGGCGGCAATGCCTGCGGCCTGCAGGCGGTCCATGACTTCCTGCGCCAGCTGGGGCGCGCCGGGGGCCGGGTACTGCAGTTCGTAGAGTGCGGGCGGAAAGCCGCCAAAGTCGTGCCAGGTGGTGGGCGAGGCACCGGTCATGACTTCCACGCCGTGCGACATCCAGTGCGGCGACATGACGACTACGCCGCGCAGCGGCCCGTGGGCCTGGCGCAGCGCCCTGCCCCATTGCGCGAGCACGGGGCCGGTTTCACCCGGCTCCAGCGCGAACATGGGCGAGCCGTGGGAGACATAGAGCACGGGCAGCCGGGCACCGGCAGCGGAGGAAACCCGGGGAGAGTGGGGAGCGTGGGAGTCTTGCATTCCCCTAATGTAGGGACGCCCGGGCGCCGCGCCAAGCCGCCAGCGGCAGCACACATTGTTGCGCTGGCCGGGTCAATCCGGATCAATCGTCGCGCGGGCGCCCGCGCAGGGCCTTGGTGGCGCCGTGCCGGCTCTTGCTTTCCAGGCGGCGCCGCTGCGACCCCAGCGTGGGCCGGGTGGCGCGGCGCAGGATGGGCTCGGGATAGGCGGCGGCCACCAGCACGTTGAGCCGCTGCAGCGCGGCGCGCAGGTTCTGCTCCTGCGTGCGGTGTTGCTGTGCCTTGATGACGACCACGCCCTCGTTGGTGATGCGGCCGTCGCGCAGGGCCAGCAGGCGCTGCTGCACGGCCTCGGGCAGGCGCGAGGCGCGCACGTCAAAGCGCAGGTGCACGGCGCTGGAGACCTTGTTCACGTTCTGGCCGCCTGCGCCCTGGGCGCGCATGGCGGTCCACTGCACCTCGTGCAGCTCGATGGGCCGCATGCGCTCAGGCATCCAGCGCAGCGGTCAATGCCGCCACAAAGGCATCGGGACGCTCATGCATGACCCAGTGGCCCGCGCCGGGCACCAGCGCCAGGCCGCGGAAGTCGCGCGCATGGCGTGCAAAGGCCTGGGCCAGCTCCTGCATCATCGGGCCCGGGTAGAGCGCGTCGTGCTCGCCATAGATGGCCCATACGGGGCCGTCCACGGCCTGCAGGGCACGCGCCAGCACGTCGGTGTGCGAGAGGCGGCGGCGCGGAAGGCGGTCACGCTCCACGTTGAGCACATGCAGGGCCAGCGTGTCCTCGTCGATGAGGCTGGCGTCATGCAGCATCAGCGCCTGCAGGTTGTAGCGGTGGGCCACGGCCTGCGCCTCGGGCGTGGCCAGGTGGCGCCAGCCCTTGAGCCGCACGGCCAGGCCCTTGCCCACGCCCATGCCGGGCGCCCCGGCCAGCACCAGGCGCCGGGCCAGCGTGCCGTCGGCAGCCGCCAGCATGCCGGCCGTCATGCCGCCAAAAGAGAAGCCGACCAGATCACACAGCGGGGCGGCGGGCGCGCCGCCATCGGCCAGCAGTTGCCGCAGGCCCTGGCGCAGCGGCTCGACCAGGGTGTCGGCATCCTGGCCGCCTGGCACGCCGTTGGAATCGCCGAAGCCCGGCAGGTCGGGTATCCACAGCTGGCGCCCCTGGGCCAGCAGCGCGTCCATGCAGCGCAGCCAGTGCGTCCAGCTGCCGCTGCCGCCGTGCAGCATGACGACGGGCAGCTCGCCCGCGCGTGCCTCGCCCCAGACATGCCAGACCATGTGGCCGTCTTCGGGCTGCGCGGCAGACAGCGGCGTGGTCAGGCGCCGCGCCTGGGCGCGCAGGCGCTCAATGGCGGCGGGCGTATTCACCACTGGGCCACGGCGTCAATGGCCAGGCCGTAGCCGGCCACGCCAAAGCCGCACATCACGGCGCGCGCGGCGGCCGACAGGTAGGAGTGGTGGCGGAAGCTCTCGCGCGCATGCACGTTGCTGATGTGCAGCTCCACCAGCGGCACGCCCGTGCCCTTGACGGCATCCAGCAGGGCCACGCTGGTGTGGGTGTAGGCGGCGGCGTTGAAGATCAGGCCGGCCAGGCGGCCTTCGGCGTGCACACGGCCGGCTTCGTGGATCCAGTCCACCAGTTCGCCTTCATGGTTGCTCTGGCGAAACTCCAGCCCCAGCCCGTAGCGCGCGCAGGCGGCTTCGCACAGCGCACGCACATCGGCCAGGGTCTGGGAGCCATAGATGGCGGGTTCACGCAGGCCCAGCAGGTTCAGGTTCGGGCCATTGAGGACATAGACGGTTTTCACGGCGGGGACACTCCAGGTTTCCAACGGGCTGGATTATGCGGGCCATCCCCGGCCCGGTCCTGGCGCAGGCACCACGGAAAAAGCCGCCCCAAGGGGCGGCAAGAGTCGGTTCAGCGCGGCTCCGCTCAGATCAACGGCGCCAGTGGCCATGCCCGTAGCCATGGCCATGGCGGTATTCACCCCGGTATCCACCCCGGTAGCCGCCGCCATAGCCGTATCCGTAGCCGGGAACGACCACGACGGGCGGAGCACGGTAGACGGCGCGCGGCGCGTAGTAGACCGGCGGCGGGGGAGCGTAGTAGATGGGCTGGGGCGGTGCCACATAGACGGGGGCAGGCGCGACATAGACGGGCGGGCCATACATGCCAGGCGAATTCAGACTGATGGACCATTGCACATCGCCACGGGCCTGGGCGGCGCCCGAAGCCATGAGGGCGGCCAGGGCCAAGCCGGCTGCTGCTGCTTTTGCAACCCACGGGGAAGCTGTCGTTGTCATGGTGTCTCTCCTCGAAGTTGGACAGGCGTGGCAGGCATTGCCGCTGGTGCCGCCTTCCCGCACTTTGGCACAGGGGGACGGCATACGCCCTGCATTCTCAACGCGCGAGAGGGGTCAACGGATGGCAGGCTTTTCTACAAGTTTGTTTCCAAATGCCTCAACCCTTGGCTGGCGCGGCTGTCCGAAAGCCGTCCGGAGCGGGTCCGCAGGCGGGCGCCTACAATGCTGCGATGAGCTCTGCTGACGCCTCCCCCATCTCCAAAGATCCGGTCAAACCGAGTAACTTTTTGCGCCAAATCATCGAGGCCGACCTGGCCAACGGTACCCACGCCCAGCGCCGCTGGGGTGGAAGCCCCGGTGATGGCGACCACCACAACCAGGGCCAGGTGGACGTGGCGAAGATCCGCACACGCTTCCCGCCCGAGCCCAACGGCTACCTGCACGTGGGCCACGCCAAGGCCATCTGCCTGAACTTCGGCCTGGCGCGCGACTACGAAGGTGCCTGCCACCTGCGTTTCGACGACACCAATCCCGAGAAGGAAGACCAGGAGTACGTGGACAGCATCATCGATGCCGTCCATTGGCTGGGCTTCGGCTGGAAGGAAGCCGACGGTCACGAGAACCTGTACTTCGCCAGCAACTACTTCGACTTCATGTACCGCGCAGCCGAGTACCTGATCGAGCAGGGCCTGGCCTATGTGGACGAGCAAAGCGCCGACGACATGAAGGCCAACCGCGGCGATTTCTCGCGCCCCGGCGTGGACAGCCCGTTCCGCAGCCGCACCGTGGCCGAGAACCTGGCGCGCTTTCGCGAAATGCGCGACGGCAAGCTGCCCGATGGCGCTGCCGTGCTGCGCGCAAAGATCGACATGGCATCGCCCAACATCAATCTGCGCGATCCCGCCATCTACCGCGTGCGCCATGCCGAGCACCACAACACCGGCAACCAGTGGTGCATCTACCCGATGTACACCTTCGCCCATCCCATCGAGGACGCGCTGGAGCACATCACCCACAGCATCTGCACGCTGGAGTTCGAGGACCAGCGCCCGTTCTACGACTGGCTGCTGGACCATCTGCGCGAAGGCGGCCTGATCGCCGCGCCGCAGCCGCGCCAGTACGAGTTCTCGCGCCTGCACCTGACCTATGTGATCACCAGCAAGCGCAAGCTCAAGCACCTGGTGGACAACGGCATCGTCAGCGGCTGGGACGATCCGCGCATGCCCACCATCGTCGGCCTGCGCCGCCGCGGCTACACGCCGCAGAGCATCCAGGCCTTCTGCGAGCGCATCGGCGTGACCAAGGACTACGCCTGGATCGACTACTCCACGCTGGAAGGCTGCCTGCGCGAGGACCTGGAGAACCAGGCCCATCGCGGCATGGTGGCCCTGGACCCGCTGAAGCTGGAGCTGACCAACTGGGCCGAGGTCTTCGGAAGCGCCGAGCACCTGGAAGCCTGCGAGCTGCCCGCCCTGCCCCACGCCGCCGAAGGCCAGCAGGTGCCGGTGCGCCGCTTCACGCTGGGCCGCGAGGTGTGGATCGAGCGCGAGGACTTCGCCGAAGTGCCGCCCAAGGGCTACAAGCGCCTGTTCCCCGGCAACAAGGTGCGCCTGAAGGGCGGCTACGTGATCGAGTGCACGGGCTGCGAGAAGGATGCCGAGGGCAACGTCACCAAGGTGCTGGCCACCGTGGTGCCCGACACCAAGAGCGGCACGCCGGGTGCGGACAGCGTCAAGGTCAAGGCCGCCATCACCTGGGTGGGCGTGGCCGACGGCGTGCAGGCCGAGGTGCGCCTGTACGACCGCCTGTTCACCGACCCGCAGCCCGATGCGGGCGGCAAGGACTTCCTGACGCTGCTCAACCCGGACAGCCTCAAGGTGGTGACCGCCTATGTGGAACCTTCGCTGGCCAACGCGCAGCCTGACGACAAGTTCCAGTTCGAGCGCTTCGGCTACTTCGTGGCCGACCGCAAGGACCACGCACCGGGCAAGCCCGTGTTCAACCGCGCAACGGGTCTCAAGGACTCCTGGGGCAAGTAGGCGCATGGCCCGCTGACGGGCACCTGCACCGCTCATCCCCGAAGATGGCCCACCATCCTGCTTTGCAGGGGTGGGCCATCGCACATCGGCGCTTTTGCGGGGACCGTGGCCTCAGCACAATGCCAGGCCATGAACCAAGCCTTGCCACAGGCGGCTACCGCCGCCAAGTTCGACACCTCCCGCGCGGCCGAGTACGAAACGCAAAGCCGCATCGCACTGGCCGGCTACGACGCCTGCCACGAGCTGGCCGCCTGCCTGCTGGCCGCCAGCCTGGATGCCGGCCCGAAGTCCGTGCTGATTGGCGGCGCCGGCGGCACGGGCCAGGAAATCCTGACCACGGCGCGGCTCAGGCCGCAGTGGAAATTCACGGCTGCCGACCCCTCGGCCCCCATGCTGGACCAGACCATGGACCGCATCGCCGCAGCGGGGCTGTCGGCCCAGGTGCAGGCCGCTGCCTGCGCCGTGCAGGACCTGCCGGCCGGCATGGTGTTCGACGCGGCCACGCTGATCGGCGTGCTGCACCACGTCCCTGACGACGCGGACAAGCTGCAGCTGCTGCAGGCCCTGTCTGCAAGGCTGGCGCCGGGGGCGCCCTTCATCCTGGCCTGCAACCGCCACCGCTATGACAGCGAGCCGCTGTTCCTTGAAGCCTGGGCCATGCGCTGGCGCATGGCGGGCGTGGACGAGGCCGCCGTCCATGCGAAACTCGGCAAAATCCGGCAGGGCGCGGTTCCACCGGCCTCGGAGGAGGTGGTGGAGCAGATGCTGGCCCAGGCCGGTTTCGCGCAGCCCAAGCGCTTTTTCTCCAGCCTGTTCTGGTGTGCCTGGATTGCCTTCAAGGCCTGACCACTGAACCACTCAGCCACTGAAACACCACAACGCCCGGCGCCGGTTGACCCGTCCCTTTCTCCCTTTTCCCTTTGATTTGCCTTTCAGCATGAACTTCTCCGCACGCCTTCAGCAACTGCCCACCGTCACCCACCTCGCCGCGCTGCAGCTGGCCGATGCCCAGGGCCAGGTCGTGGCCACCATCGAGAACAAGCCCGGCCAGACCGGCTCGCTCGCCGTGTACCACGCGCTGGCCGCGCTGTACGGCGGCAGCATCACGCCGGCCGCCGCCGAGCTGGGCCTGGAGTGGTATGCCGAGCACACGCAGGACGCCATCGCCTTCCCCGGCAAGCACCCCAACATCGACCGCCTGCTGGCCTGGTCCAAGGGGGCCGAGAGCTACCAGGCGCGCCTGATCGCGGCTTGAGCGCGTCCTGATTCAGCCTGGGTAAACACCGCGTCACAGAAGTTGCGCGGACTAGGGGCATCGGCTGACACGCCGGTGTCAACGCAGCGCGCACTTTGGCGTTCAAATGACATGTGCCTTGCCGCTTCGGCGCGCAATGCTTTCCTGTCCAGGAGAACGCAATGCTGCAATCAGCCGTGCCCACAGCACGCACCACGGCCCGCTCAACTTCCCACGCCGGTGCCCTGCGCCTGAGCGTGCTGGGCCTGGCCTCCGCCCTGGCGCTGAGCGCCTGCAACGAATCCCAGGACAAGCCCCCGCAGGCCGCCAGCGCGCCGCTGCCCACCGAAAGCGCCCAGCCCGTCGCCACGCCCGTGGCCTATGTGCCGCCTTCGGCCGAGACGCTCTACCAGATGGTGGCGCCCATTGCGCTGTACCCCGACAAGCTCGTGGCCCAGGTGCTGGCTGCCTCCACCTATCCCGACCAGGTCGGCGCCGCCGAGGTGTGGATGGGACAGAACCCCGGCCTCAAGCCCGAGGAACTGCAAAACGCCGTCAACAGCCAGGACTGGGACCCTTCGGTCAAGTCGCTGACGCAGTTTCCCAATGTGCTGGCACAGCTGTCATCCAACGTTCCCTGGACCACGGCCCTGGGCAAGGCCTACTACAACGATCCGGCCGATGTGATGAACGCCATCCAGGTGATGCGCCAGCGCGCCTACAAGGCCGGCACGCTCAAGGACTCCAGCCGGCTCAAGGTGGCCGTGGCCACGGCCGATGCCCCGCCCCCCGTGCCCCAGCCCGCACCGCAGGCCGTGGGCGAGCCGCTGTCGTCCATGCTGCCCGTGCCGGTGATCGACACGCCGCCGCAGTTCATCGAGATCGCACCGGCCCAGCCTGACACCGTCTATGTGCCGCAGTACGACCCGGGCGTGGTCTATGGCGAGCCGGTGCCGATGTACGGCGGATACCGCCCCATCGTGGCGCCGCAACCCGTATACGTGGGCAGTTCGGCCGCGCCCGTGGTGGCGGGGCTGATCGGCTTCGGCGCAGGCGTGATCCTGGCCGAATCCGTGGACCGCCGCCCCTGGGGCTGGAACTCCTGGGGCATGCGCTGGGGCGAGCCCGGCTACCGCTGGCACCGCAACGAACCGCCGCCACCGCCATCGCGCCGCCCGGCCGTGATCTACAACAACAACACCTACGTCTCGCGCTCGACCACGGTGGTGCAGAACATCCACAACACGCGCATCAACAACGTTGGCAACGTCACCAACATCGCGAACAACCCGCACTTCGAGCCGCGCCGCCCTGACTTCCCGCAGCAGGGCGGTGATCCTCGCTCGGGCGACCCACGTTCAGGCGGCATGGCCGCTGCGGCCCTGGCCGGTGCCGCAGGCATGGCCGGCGCCGCCGCAGCAGCGCACTCCGGCATGCCCCAACGCCTGGGCCTGAGGCCGCCGCAGGGCGGCCCGCCCCCGTCCGCCCAAGGCATGGTGCCGCCCGGCGGCGCCCAGGGCTTTGCCCGGCACGATGGCGCCGATCGCGGACGCCCGGGCCTCAGGCCCGATGACCGGCCCCAGGCCTCGCTGCAGCCCCGGATGAACCCGGTGCCGGCCTCGCAGCCGGGCCAGTTCGGCAAGTGGCCGCAGTCCCCTCAGTCTGCGCAATCGGCCCCCTCATCCCCACCGGGCACCGCGCAGCGACCCGCGCCAGCACTGCCTGCGGCAGCCATGCAGGGTGACAGGGGCCGCGACTCCCGCGTGCCTTCCTGGTCTTCCGCAGCCACGCAGCAGGGCATGAGGCCACAGGACAGGCAGGACCGCGACCGCTCCATGGCCGATGCAGCGCGCCAGCGCCAGCAGCAACAGCAGCAAATGGAGACGCAGGCCGCCCGCCTTCGCGGCGAGGAACAGGCGCGCCAGCAACAGCAGCGCCAAGCCCAGATGCAGGCCCAGGCCCAGATGCGGGATCAGGCGCGTGACCAGGCCCAGGTTCAGGCGCAAGCCCAGGCCCGTCAGCAGGCCGAGCGCGATCGCCAGGCCTTGCAGCAGCGCTCCCAGGACCAGGCGCGCCAGCAGCAAATGCAGCAGCAGCAAATGCAGCAGCAGCAGCAGCAGCAGCAACAGGCACGCGCACAGGAGCAGATGCAGGCCAGGATGCAGGCCCAGCAGCAGGCGCAAAGACAGGCCCAGATGCAGGAGCGGCAGGCGCAGCAGCAAAGACAGCAGCAGTTCGAGGCTGCCCAGCAGCAACGCATGCAGGCCCAGCAAGCACAGCAGGCCCAGGCACAGGCGCGTGCCCAGCAGCAGCAGGCCCGCGCGCAACAGGAGCAACGCCAGCAACAGCAGCGCATGGCCAACGCGGCCCGCCCACAGGAGCGGCGCGGCGGGCGCGACGAGCGCCGGGACCGTTGAGCGGCGCGCAAGCGCTTTGGAGTGTCATGGCGTTGAGGCGACGGCAAGCTGGCGCGCCGGCATGGCGGACAATGGGGCGCTCGACCACAGCCCCCCCGCTTCCCCCATGCAGATACCGACGACGAATTCCCGCTCCCGCCGACTGTTTGTGCAATCCCTGTGCGCCTCAGGTGCGGGCCTGATGGTCACGCCCTGGGCCGCTGCAGCCTCCGGAGAATCCCCCTGGCCGCATGACAGCCGCGTGCCCGGTGGCGTGGCCCGCCTGTCGCTGGGGCCATCGGCCCAGAGGCCCCAGGTGCTGGCCGGCGACGTGCCCGTGCTGGTGGTGGGCGACATGATCGAATGGACGGCCGTGGTCGGCATTGCGCTGTCGGTGGCGCCCGGCACGCATGGCGTGACGGTGAAGGGCGAAGGCGCACCGCGCACCCTGCCCTACGAAGTGCGCGACAAAAAATACACCGAGCAGCGCCTGAAGGTCTCGCCCAAGACCGTGGACCTGTCACCCGAGGACGATGCCCGATACCAGCGTGAACGCGCCCACCAGCAGACCATCATGGCGCTGTTCACCGAGCCGCCCGCACGCCCTGGCGACCTGCGCATGCGCCAGCCCGTTCCGGGCCGCCGCAGCAGCAGCTTCGGCCTGCGCCGCGTGTTCAACGGCCAGCCGCGCAATCCGCACAGCGGCATGGACATCGCGGCGGCCACGGGCACCAACGTCGTCGCGCCGCTGCCGGGCAAGGTGGTGGATGTGGGCGACTATTTCTTCAACGGCGGCACCGTGTGGCTGGACCACGGCGGCGGCCTGCTGAGCATGTACTGCCATCTGAGCAGCGTGCAGTGCAAGCTGGGCGATCAGCTGGACACGGGAGATGCCTTCTGCAAGGTCGGCGCCACGGGCCGTGTCACCGGCCCGCACCTGCACTGGGGCGTGATGCTCAACCGCACCATGGTGGACCCGGCGCTGTTCCTGGCGGCGTGAACCGGGCCGGCGCCCGCCGGCGTCAGTGGTTGGCCGAGGGAATGGTGTTCTGCGGCGCCACGGGCGTGGGCACGGCGATGGATTCACGGTCCTGCGCCAGGTAGCGCGACACCAGCTCGAAGAAGCTGTCGTAGAAACCGCTCTTGGCAATCGTCTCGCTGCCCACCTTGACCATGGAGTCGCTGCCCGAGGAGAACGGCAGCGACACCGATCCCAGCGCGCCCACGCCCAGGCTGGCCGAGTTGGCGCTCTTCTTCAAGGTATAGCGGTCCTGCAGCGCAGTCACAAAGCCGATGCTGACCTGGCCATCGGCCGTCTCGGGCACGCAGACCACGCGGATGTTCATCTGCAGGTTCAGTTCGGGATCGGGCTGGAAGCTCTTGTTGCCCTCTATGAGTTCGGGCGTGCGCGCCATGGCGATGTAGCCCTGGCTCAGCAGCGCGCGGCGCGCGGCCTCGCAGGTCTGGGCCGGCGAGGCATCGAACATGCGCGAGAAGGTCTCGGTGGAGCCGAAGCTCTCCTGCACGGGCACATGCTGGGGAATGGTCGAGCCGCAGCCCGCAAGCATTGCAATGATGGCCAAAGCTCCCGCGTAGCGCATGCCACGCACCCTGTTTGCTGCACTCCAACGTCGATACACGAACCTGCTCCTTGCTCCGGCGCCGCAGCCTGCGGATGGCATGGCGGCTGGCCGCCTATTCTCACCTGAGCGCAACGCATCGGCCGGCAACTTTGCAGCAATCCGTTTTTTCCGCCTGCATCAAATAGATGCAAAGGAATGTGAATAGCGCCCCGTTCTGACAGGCGCCGCCGCGCATCTGCGTTATGGTGCCCCGGTTCGGCCAGGGCCGGCGCGGCACATGCCGCGCCAGGGCTGCCACCAGCCCGCCGCGCCTGAGCCTGTCTCCGTACCCATCAACCAAGGAACTCAACATGAAGCCAAGCTGGACCTGGTGCCTGCCCGTGATCGTCACCATGGGGCTCGGCGCCTGCAGCCATATCGACAAGGGTGGCAATGCCGAAGAAGGCGCCAAAACCCAGGCGTCGGCCCCTGCCGGCCCACCCGGTGATGCCCAATCGCTGACCGCCTACCACTGGAATCTTCGCCAGGCCTTCACGCCCCAGGGCACCGAGGACCAGAGCTGGTTCCTGACCGCCGCCTCGCGCAAGCGGCCCCTGCAACTGGAATTCGCCGACCAGCGCCTGGCCGTCAAGAACCTGTGCAACGTGGTGACCACGGGCTACCGCACCGAAGGCAACCGCATCGCCACCCAACGCGCCGCCAGCACGCTGATGGCCTGCGATGACGACCAACTGATGGCGCTGGAGCAAAAGGTGGCCCGCATCCTGCCCACGGCCAAGCAATGGTCCGTGCAACTGGGCGAAGGCAATCAGCCTGCGCGCCTGACGCTCACCTTCATCGACGGCACGCGCTGGCAGTTCGACGGCTCGCCCACGGCCCAGACCCAGTACGGCAGCGCCGGCGAGCGCATCTTCCTGGAAGTGGCACCCCAGCGCACGGCCTGCAATCACCCGCTGATCAAGGACTTCCAGTGCCTGCGCGTGCGCGAGATCCGCTACGGCGACAACGGCGTGAAGACCTCCACCGGCGAGTGGGAGAACTTCTACAGCGAGATCGAGGGCTACAAGCACGAACCTGGCATCCGCAACGTGCTGCGCATCCAGCGCTACAAGCGCCAGAACGTGCCCGCCGATGCATCGGCCTACGCCTATGTGCTGGACATGGTGGTCGAGAGCGAGCGCGTGGGCCGCTGAGCGCGCCTGCCTCCCAACAGCCCTGAAGGCCTGCATTGCGCAGGCCTTTTTCTTTGCAGGCTCACAGCACCGGGCTCAGCATTGCCAGCAGGTTGTTCCAGATGCGGCGGCCCCAGGGCCAGGCGTGGACCTGGGCGGCGGTGATGCGGTCGGACTGGCGGATGTAGTCGCCCTGGCGCTGGCGGATGGCGCGGGTCACGGCCTCGTCCTGCAGCAGCACGTTGTTCTCGAAGTTCAGGTCGAAGCTGCGCAGGTCCAGGTTGGTGGAGCCCACGAGGGCCACCTGCCCGTCCACGCACAGGGTCTTGGCATGCAGCAGGCCGGGGCGGAATTCATGGAGGATGACGCCGGCCCGCAGCAGGTAGCGGTAGGTGCTGCGGCTGGCCGCGCCCACGATCCAGGAATCGTTGCGCGCCGGCAGGATGAGCGTGACCTGCACGCCGCGCCAGGCGGCGGCGCACAGGGCCTCCAGCACCGTGGCATCGGGGATGAAATAGGGCGTGGAGATCACCACTTCGCGCCGCGCACTGGCCAGCAGGGTGGACACCAGCTGCGAGGTGGAGCGCGGCCGCTCGGCCGGGCCTTCGGCAATGACGACGGCGGCAAAGCCTTCGGCGGGCATGTCGGCCGGCCCCGCTTCGGGTTCGGCGGCCAGGGGCATGGACAGTCCATGACCTGCGCTGCGCGCCTGCGCCCAGTCGCTGGCAAAGACCTGCTGCATCTGCGCCACCACCGGGCCTTGCAGGCGCAGCATGATATCGACCCAGGGCGCGTAGCGGGCCTTGACGGCGAAGGCCTCGTCCGCGCAGTTCTGGCTGCCGCAGTATGTGATGGCCCCATCGATCACGGTGATCTTGCGGTGGTTGCGCAGGTCCAGCCGGCTGGTGAACATCACCCTGAACGGGTGGCTGGCCGGCAGGGCCACGGCCAGTTGCACGCCGGCCTGCGCCATCTGCTGCCAGAGGTCGGAGCGCAGCAGCGCGCGCGAGCCCAGCCCGTCCACCATGGCGCGGCAGACCACGCCACGCCGGGCCGCGCGCACCAGCGCCTGGGCCACGGCCGTTCCCGTGTCATCGGCCAGCCAGATGTAGTAGAGCACGTTGATCTCGTGACGGGCGGCCTCCATGTCGGCCAGCATGCGGGCGCGGGCCTGGGCACCATCGGCCATGAGCTGCGCGGCATGGCCCGGCTGCACGGGAAAGCGGTTGATGGACGCCGCATAGCCAAAGGCCGCCTGCCATTGCGGCGCGATGCCCGCCACCCCCGCCACCGGCACGCCGCTGCCCGTGACCGGGGCGCCGGGCGCAAAGTCCTGCACCTTGCGGTACCGGGCCCGGCCTCGGCGGCGCAGCGTCACCTCGCCAAACAGGTAGTACAGCGCGCAGCTCGCATAGGGGAGCAGCACGATGACGGTGAGCCAGCCCATGCGCACGTCGGGACGCACATCGTCGCGCAGCAGGATGCGCAGGCCAAAGCCTGCAATGAGCAGCAGATGCAATGCAAGAAACAGCCAGGTCATGCAGCCAGCATAGCCGGGGGCCCTGCGGACGGGATCGGGCGGAAGGGATGTTTCACGGCGGCAAACCTCGAGCTGCGCGCGGCTGGCCTCGCCTCAGGCAATGAACCGGAATTCCATGAACCCGCCGATGCTGGGATTCAACGATAGTGCACACCCACATTCCAGGAACTTTTCCGCAGCATGACGAAAATGACCGCAGCGTGACGGTTATGCCCAGCGACTGTGGGCCTGCCTGTGGACAAGCTTCGGGACAACCCTGCATTGCCGCGCCAGCCATGGGTTTGCCGCAGGCGCTGAAAAAACAGGCAGATCGCGCAGATGCCGCAATGTTTCACGCGGCGGGGCTGCGCCGTGCACGCGGGCGCCTCAACGGAAGCGGAAACGGCCTTCGACGAACATGGACGAGCGGTGCCCGCCCTCGCTGGCCGGGTCGGCAAACGACCAGAAGGCCTGCACCGTGCCCTGGGCCGTGTCGATGACCTGGCTGACGGTGAAGCCCGTTTTCTCGATCCAGTTGAGAAAGTGCAGGCTGTCGCTGACCTGCAGGTAGCTGAGCCGTTCGCAGCCATCGGATACATGGCCCAGGGAATCGACCACATGCCAGACCATCTGGCCTTGCGGCGTGTACCGCACATCAGCCTTGCTGTCGGGGAAGTCGATGACCGCCTCGCGACCGATCAAGGTGCCGGCGTATTGCATGGACAACATGGACATGGTGTGTTGCTCCTCTGATGCGGGGTTCTGGCATGACCCGTGATGGCATATTCTCGCGCCGCGCCGCGGGTGTTTGTGGGAGCAGACCGCATGCCTTCGTCGGCAGCGTGGAGCGGGCACAACGGCCAGCAAGGCGCCGGCATTTCGCAGATACTGCGCGTGCTCCTCCACGGATATCCGATCTTGCCCTCCTCCCCGCTTCCCCCCTCATCGGCCGACAGCCCCGCTGCCGGCCTGCGCAGCAGCGCCTTCGTCCCCTTCGTCATGGCGCGCATGCTGTCCATGTTCGCCCAGCAGATGCAGGCGGTGGTCGTGGCCTGGCAGGTGTATGACCTGACGCGCGACCCCATGTCCCTGGCCTACGTGGGACTGGCCCAGTTCCTGCCCATGCTGGCGCTGCTGATTCCGGCCGGCGACCTCAGCGACCGCATGAGCCGCAAGCGCCTGCTGTCGGGCAGCTGGACCGTGGCTGCCCTGTGCTCCCTGCTGCTGCTGTGGCTGTCCTGGCACGAGGGCGCGGCCGCGCACGATGTGCACTGGATCTATGCCGTGCTGGTGCTGTTCGGCTGCAGCCGCGCCTTCACGGGGCCGGCCCTGCAAAGCCTGCTGCCGCAGATCGTGCCGCGCGAGCAGCTGGCCCAGGCGCTGGCCACCAACAGCATGCTGATGCGCACGGCCGCCATTGCGGCGCCTGTGCTGGGCGGAGTGCTCTACGCCTGGGGCGGCGCCGTGCTGACCTATGCGGTCTGCGGCGCATCCCTGGTGCTGGCCGTGCTGCTGCTGGGCACGGTGCCCGTGCGCTTTGCCGGGGCCATGGCGCCGGCGGGCGGCTCGCTGTGGCAGCGCTTTGGCGAAGGCATCCATTTCATCCGCACGCGCCCCATCATCCTGGGCACGATTTCGCTGGACCTGTTCGCCGTGCTGCTGGGCGGCGTGGTGGCCCTGCTGCCCGTGTATGCGCACGAGGTGCTCAAGGTCGGCCCCGAAGGCCTGGGCCTGCTGCGCTCGTCCATGACCGTGGGCGAGGTGGCAATGGGCCTGTGGCTGTCGGCCCGTCCCATCCAGCGCCATGTGGGCCGCGTGATGTTCGCCGCCGTGGCCATCTTCGGCGTGGCCAACCTGGTGTTTGCGCTGTCGCACTGGTTCTGGCTGTCCATGGCCGCCCTGATGCTGGCCGGCGCGGCCGACATGGTGAGTGTCTACATCCGCTCGGCCCTGGTGCAGTTTTCCACGCCCGACTCCATGCGCGGGCGCGTGAACGCGGTGAACATGCTGTTCATCGGCTCGTCCAACGAGCTGGGCGAATTCCGCGCCGGCACCAGCGCAGCCTGGCTGGGCGCCGTGCCGGCTGCCGTGGTGGGCAGCCTGTGCACGCTGGGCGTGGTCGGCAGCTGGATGACCCTGTTCAAGCCGCTGCGTGATGTGGACCGGCTGGAAGACGCGGCCCGCGTGGGCCAAGGCTAGGCTAGAGAAGTTCGGCGCGCAGCTCGGCCGCACTCCTGGGCGACAGCAGGCCGGGCGCCACGTCAAACACGGTCTTGCAGCCCGTCTGCCCCGACTGCTGCAGCCTGTGCACGGCGCGCGCATAGGCCACGAGCACGCTGGCCGTGAATTCCGGATTGCTGTCCAGCTGCAGGCGGTATTCGATGGAGTGGTGCAGCCCCTGCGAGCTGCGGCCGCTGCGGATGACGAATCCGCCATGCGGCATGGCCGCATGGTCACGGGCAAGTTCCTCGGCGCTGATGAAATGCACCGTGGTGTCGTATTCGTCGAAGTAATGCGGCATGCCGACGATGGCCTGGCGCACGCCATCGGCATCGGCCCCATGCTCCAGCACCACAAAGCACTCGCGCCGGTGGCGCTCGCGCGCAGACAGGTCGGGCCGCACGCCGCTGCGCACGCGCTGCACGGCCTCGTCCACGGGAATGGTGTACTGCACGCCGCCGGCCACGCCGGGAATGCGGCGGATGGCGTCCGAGTGCCCCTGGCTCAGGCCCTTGCCCCAGAAGGTATAGGTGGCGCCATCGGGCAGCAGGGCCTCGCCCATGAGGCGTTGCAGGGAGAACATGCCCGGGTCCCAGCCCGCCGAGATCAGCGCCGTGGTGCCGGCTGCGCGGGCGGCGGCATCCACCCGGTCGAAATGCTCGGGAATGCGCGCATGGGTGTCGAAGCTGTCCACCAGGCTGAAATGCGCGGCCAGCGCGGGCGACTGCTGCGGCAGGTCGTCCTTGGAGCCGCCGCACAGCACCAGCACGTCGATGCCGGCGCGATGGGCCAGCAGGCTGTCCATGCCGTGCACGGGCGTGCCGGGCTGCAGCGGACGCAGCCGGGCCGGATCGCGGCGGGTGTAGATGCCGGCCAGCACCATGTCGGGGTTGCGGGCAATGGCCGCCTCAACGCCACGACCGAGGTTGCCGTGGCCGACGATGGCGATGCGGATGGGAGCGGTGCTGCGATGGTCCATGCGGTGTGGTGTGGTGCGTTTGAGAGGGTTTCAGAAACTCCGGTTCACGCGGCGGCGCAGAACCAGGCGCGATCTTGCATCGCCCTGAAGCCGCCAGTCGTGCAACGGGAGGCAGCACTGCGTTGCCCTGCACGGGGGTAGTGCGCGGGGGAGTGCGCAAAGGTAGTGCGCGGGGGTCTGCATGGCGGTGGGCGGACAGCGCCTACACTCACGCCCTCATGTTCCAGCCTTCATCCATCCCCTCCCCGGCCCAGCCGCCAGAGCCCGACGACGCGCCGCTGCACATCCTCTGGCGCGACGAGCATCTGGTGGCGGTCTACAAGCCCGCAGGCTGGCTGGTGCACCGCACGGGACTGGACGCGCACGAGACGCGCTTTGTGCTGCAGACCCTGCGCGACCAATTGGGCTGCCATGTGTACCCCGCGCACCGGCTGGACAAGGGCACCTGCGGCGTGCTGGTCATGGCCTTGCATGCCCAGGCCGCCCAGCGGCTGGGCCAGGCCTTTGCCGGGCAGGAAGTGCGCAAGCAATACCTGGCGCTGGTGCGGGGCTGGCTGCCGGATGCGGTGGAGGTGGACCACGCGCTCAGGCCCGACGATGCGCCCGAGGACGCCCCAGCCCAGCCCGCACAGACTTCGCTGCGCTGCCTGGCGCGCCTGGAGTGGCCCGAGGCCTTTGACCCGCGCCACGCGGCCACACGGATTTCACTGGTCGAGGCCCTGCCCGCCACGGGCCGGCGCCACCAGATACGCCGCCATCTCAAGCATGTGGCCCATCCCATCATTGGCGACGCCACGCATGGCAAGGGGCCGCTGAACCGCTGGTGGGCGGAGCGGCTGGGCCTGCAGCGGCTGTGGCTGCACGCGCATGCGCTGGAGCTGGCGCACCCGATGACGGGCGAGCCGCTGCGCTTCGAGGCCGACTGGCGGCAACTGGGCCATGTGGCCGATGTGCAGCACTGGCGCGCGCTGTGCGCCCTGCCCGGCTGGCAGGCCTGTGCGGGCCTGCCAGCAACGGCCCGGCCGGATCAGGCAGCTTCGGCAGGCGCGCCCGTTTCAGGCTGCTCCATCAGCGGCGCTGCCACGTAGGCGTAGTCGGCCGAGGCATCGGCCTTGAGCACGCCAGACAGCAGCTCCACCAGGCGTTCGTTGCCCATCTTGAAGCCGCAGGCCTGGGCATGGCCACCGCCGCCAAAGCTCTCGGCCAGCGGTATGCAGTTGAACTCCGAGCGCGAGCGCAGGCCGATCTTCACGCCCTTGGTGCTGGCATGCCACATCAGCGCGAAGCTGCCGCTCTGGCGCGCCAGCAGGTCGCCGACCTGGCTGTGGAACATGCCGGGGCAGTTGACCATCAGCCCTTGCATGCCGTTGAAGACCAGGGGCTGGGCCGCCTCGGAAATGTCGGCGCACAGCTTCTGGAATTTCTCGTCCATGGCACCGCCGCGCGCCATGAAGGCGGCTTCCTGCTCAGGCGTGAAGGCCGCGATCTCGGCCCAGCGCTCGAAGCTGCGCGGCTCCATGTCCAGCGCCGCGAGAAAGCCCGCGCTCTCGGCGAATTCCCACTTCCAGATGTCGCGGTCCTCGATGAAGCGGATCAGGCCGGGCACGGGCTTGTCGGCCTGGAAGAACTCCCAGGCCAGGCGCGCGCCGGACTTGTTCATGTCGAAGTGCACGACGCCGCAGCGGCACTGGTAGCCGCTCAGCTTTTCGGCAGCGCTCTTGTGGTGGTCCAGCACCACGAGCTTGGAAACGCGCGACTCGATCTCGGCCATGAGCTCGGGCTCGAAGGCGAAGTCCAGCACGTAGACGGCGCGACCAGCCAGCTCGCCCAGGTCGTCGGCCTTCTGGATCTCGCCATGGTCCAGGCCCCGGAATTCGGCCTGCCCGCCGTAGTAAAGCCAGGCCGCCAGTGCCGCGCCGTAGCCGTCCGGGCAGCGGCGGCCATGGTAGAGGATCAGGGGCTGGGGATCGTCATGCTCGGGGCGCACGAACAATTGCAGGGGCAGGATGGTGTTTTTCATGATGGGGGCGATTGTCGGGCCTGGCGCCATTCCCCTGCACTTGCTCCAGCGCCCGGGCACCCTGGGCAGCCGGGCATTGCGCGGGCTGCTCGCAAGGAACGTAGCGCAAAGCCTGGGCAGCACAAGGCCTATCGCCCCGGCAGGCACCGCAAGCAAACCACAGGACCTATCATGTCCACCTTGTCATTGAATTGCTGCGACCGCCTGCTGACCCGCTGGGCGTGCAGGCCGCCGCGGCCCCTGTATGCGATCCACACCCGACATCACCCCCCACCTCGGCTCCCTGCTGAAGTTCCGCCACGACCTGCATGCCAACCCCGAGTTGCGCTACGAGGAGCACCGCACCGGCGACAAGGTGGCGGCCTACCTGATGGCGCTGGGGCTGCAGGTGCACCGCGGGCTGGGCAGGACCGGCGTGGTGGCAAGCATCCACGGCCGGGGGCGCAGCGCCGCCAACCCGGGCCGCAGCATCGGCATACGGGCCGACATGGATGCGCTGCCGGTGACGGAGCTCAACGCCTTCGGCCACGCCAGCCAGAACCCGGGCTGCATGCATGCCTGCGGCCATGACGGCCACACGACCATGCTGCTGGGCGCGGCCACGCTGCTGGCGCAGCAGCCGGATTTCGATGGATCGGTGCACCTGATCTTCCAGCCCGCCGAGGAAGGCGGCGCAGGCGCCAAGGCCATGATGGAGGACGGCCTGTTCGACCGCTTCCCCTGCGAGGCCGTGTTCGCGCTGCACAACTGGCCTGCCCTGCCTGCAGGCGAGATGGCGGTGCGCGTGGGGCCCATCATGGCCTCCACGCTGCGCTTCGAGATCCGCGTGCACGGCAAGGGCGGCCACGCGGCCATGCCCCACACCACGCTGGACCCGATTCCCGTGGCCTGCGCCATCGTCGGCCAGCTGCAGACCCTGGTGTCGCGCAGCACCGATCCGCTGGACAGCGCCGTGCTCACCGTGGGCAAGATCACCAGCGGCACGGTGGAGAACATCATTCCCGACGAGGCCAGCATCTTCGGCACGGTGCGCGCCCTCAGGACCGAGACGCAGCAGATGTTCATCGAAGGCATGCAGCGCATCAGCGAGCATGTGGCAGCGGCCCATCTGTGCCGCGCCGAATTCATTCTCAAGCCCGGCTATCCCAACACCACCAACCACGCGCACGAGGCCCGCTTCATGGCCGACGTGATGCGCGAGGCGGTGGGCGAGGACCGCACCCACGCCGACCTCCTGCCGGCCATGACGGCAGAGGACTTCGGCTTCATGCTGGAGGCCGTGCCCGGCGCCTATGGCTGGATAGGCAACGGCCCCGCCACGGGCGAGCCCGGCGTGGGCCTGCACAACCCCGGCTACGACTTCAACGACGACAACCTGGGGCGCGGCGCACGCTTCTGGGACCTGCTGGCGCGCCGCTGGCTGGAACAGCCCAGGACCTGAACGCCGGCACACGCAGGCCCTTGTGTCTGCCCTCACACGCAGGCCCTTGCGCCGGCCCTCACGCCGGCTTTCACACGCCGGCAGGCGCCCCCAGCTGCAGGTCCACCCACTCGACCGCCGGCAGCGGCCGGCCGTAGTGGTAGCCCTGGAACAGCACGTCCTGGTTCCAGGCCCGCAGCGTGCCGGCCTGCTCTTCGGTCTCCACTCCTTCGGCCACCACGCGCAGGCGCAGGCGTCTGGCCAGCAGCAGGATCGCCTCGACCATGGCGGCATTGCCCGGCGAGGTATGGCAGTCCTGCACAAAGGACTTGTCGATCTTGAGTTCACGGAATGGCAGCCGCTGCAGATAGGCCAGCGATGAATAGCCGGTGCCGAAGTCGTCCAGCCCCATCTCCACGCCCAGCAGCTGCAGCTCGGCCATGCGCTCGCGCGCCTCGTCCACATCGCGCATGACCACGCTTTCGGTGACCTCCAGCGTGAGGCGGCGCGGGTCGGCCCCGGTTGCGGCCAGGGTGCGCTTGAGCTTGTCCACCACGTCGGGCTGGCGGAACTGCCGCCAGCTGACGTTGACCGACAGCCGCCAGCCCTGCTGCACGAACTCGGGCCGCACCAGCATGCGGCAGGCCTGCTCCAGCATCCAGTCGCCCAGTTGCACGATCAGGTCCGATTCCTCGGCAACGGGAATGAAATCACCGGGCTCGACCATGCCCAGGCGCGGATGGTTCCAACGAACCAGCACTTCGGCGCCCACACAGCGCCCCATGTGGTCCACCTGGGACTGCAGATAGGGCTGCAGCTCGCCGGCAGGAATGGCGCGGCGCAAGTCCTTTTCGATGCGAAAGCGCTTGCCCACGGCCTCGGCCATGTCGGGCTGGAAGATGACAACCTGGCCCAGCCCGGCCTGCTTGGCCTGGTGCAGGGCCACGCCCGCGCGGCGCAGCACATCGTGGCCACCGCTGTCGGTGCGCGAGGCGGCAAAGCTGGCCGCGCCAATGCTGCAGCTGGCCTGCACTTCCTCGCCGGTCTCCTCCAGCCACAGCGGCCGCTCCAGCGCGTCCTGCAGCACCTGGGCCAGGGCGCGCATGTGCTGATCGACCTCGGCCGCCTCCTGGCCGGCCTTCTCCAGCAGCACGGCAAATTCATCGGCGCCCATGCGGGCCAGCAGCACGCCGTCGGGCAGGGCATCGGCCAGGCGCAGCGCCAGCGCGCCCAGCAGCGCATCGCCGCGCACCGTGCCGCGCACATCGTTGAAGGCCGTGAAGCGGTCCATGTCCAGCAGCAGCAGGCCGTGGCGCGGCTCGCCGCCCTTGCCGCCCTCGCGGAATTCGCGCGCCAGCGCGCGCAGGCGCTGGGTCAGCGACAGGCGGTTGGGCAGGCCGGTGAGCGCGTCGAAATGCGCCAGCGCATGGATCTGGCGTTCTGCGCGCATGCGCTCGGACAGGTCCTGCTTGAGTTCCACATAGTTGACGATGCTGCCGTCCGAGGCGCGTATGGGCGCCACCAGCACGGCCTCGGGCAGGTCCTCGCCCTGGCGCGTGCGGTTGGTCATCTGGCCGCGCCACAGCGCGCCCCGGCCCAGCTGGTGCAAGGCCTCTTCCCAGGCGGGCGCGTCCAGGCCCATGGTGGAGTAGCGGTGCGTGGGCTGGCCCAGGACCTCGTTGCGCGCAAAGCCGGTGCGCTGCAAGAAGGCCTCGTTCACGTAGACGATGTTCTGGTGCACGTCGGTGATGACGATGCTTTCGGGGTTCTGCTCCACGGCGCGGTAGAACTTGCGCAGATCGTCCTGGTGCTGCTCCAGCGAGCCCAGCGTGTCCTGCAGTTCCTGGGCACGGCGGATCAGGCTGCGCCTTGCCATCAGCGTGACCGTGCCCGTCAGCCCCAGCATGCCCACGAAGTACAGCATGGAGAACACGGGCGAGGTCTCGCGCTGGCCTATCCAGTCAACGCCCTCGCGGCCCGCCACCCAGAACGCGGCCATGGCCAGCACGGACAGCACCAGCATGGCCAGCGTGGTGCGCACGCCCAGCACCCAGGCGCACATGACGAGCAAGGCCGGAAAGGCCAGCACCGAGCTGCTTTGCACGCCGCCCGTGGCAGCCACCACGGTCACGGCTGCCACCCAGGTGCCCCAGACCAGAAGATTGGAGGCCAGCTTCCAGTGCCGGCGCCAGCCCAGCAGCACGGCGCCGAAGCTCACGCCGGCGGCAACCAGGTTCAGCCGCACGCTGGGCCAGGGAACGGGGTCCTGCGTCAGAAGCGCCATGGCCAGCAGCACGGTGAGGCTGGTGATCCATAGGCTGCCGACCAGAACGACCCGGCGCAGGGACAAATGGATTTCCGCCTCGACTCGATGACGCCGCATGAAAAAGCCCCAACAGAGAAAGAACACTCAACATGCTAGCGGTCGGCGCCGCCTGCGGCTGTGGTGGTTGTGCCACCGCCCCGGTCGGACGCCCTCTTGCACCAAACGGGGTATGCCGGCGCCGGCCGGCGGTGCCTCAGGGCGCGCTTTTGCGCTCGCGCGGGGGGCGCTTGCGCGCCTTGCTGGCGTCCTTGCGGGCCTGGCGCTCGGCATCGCGTTCCTGGCCCACGGCCAGCCACTGCGCGTATTCGTCGGGCGTCTCCAGCGTGATGCGGCCCAGGATCGCTCCGCGGAAATCCGTGAGCACCAGCTCGGCAGCTTTTTGCAGATTGACACGTCCGCCGCTCATCATCGCGCCGCGGCGCCGGCCGATGGCGTCCAGCAGTTCGTCGTCATGCAGGGCGGCAATGCGTTCGTTGTCCAGGCCCAGCTTGTAGCGCGCCTCCAGCAGGTCCGCGTAGTTCTTCTGCAGGTAGCCCAGCAACTCCAGCGCCACCAGTTCCTCGTCATAGGCGTTGCGGCCCACGGCGCCGCTGGCGGCCAGGTTGTAGCCGCTTTGCTCGACGATGATGCGCGGCCACAGCATGCCGGGCGTGTCCCAGAGGTAGAAGTCGTCGGCCAGCACGATGCGCTGCTCCAGCTTGGTGATGCCGGCCTCGTCCCCCGTCTTGGCCTGCCGCTTGCCGCTCATGGAGTTGATCAGCGTGGACTTGCCCACGTTGGGAATGCCGCAGATCAGCACGCGCATGGGCTTGGCCATGCCGCCACGGTTGGGGGCCAGCAGCTTGCAGGCCTCGATCAGCCGGCGCGTGGGCGCGGGCTCGGAGGCATCCAGCGCAATGGCGCGCGTATCGCTCTGGGCGTTGTACCAGTCCAGCCACAGCGGCGTGCGCGCGGCATCGGCCAGGTCCTGCTTGTTGAGCACCTGCAGGCGCGGCTTGTGGCCCGTCAGTTCCTGCAGCAGCGGGTTGCTGCTCGACCCCGGCAGGCGCGCATCCAGCACTTCGATGACCACATCGATTTCCTTGACGCGCTCGGTGATCACCTTGCGCGTGAGATTCATGTGACCGGGGAACCACTGTATGGCCATGGGATTACTTTCTGGGAAACGGGGGAACTGGCAGGGGCGCAAGGATAATTCATGGCTTGCGCAGACAGGATGGAACAGCGCGCTGCGCCCCAGCGCAAACCGCAGGCTTCATTCTTTCTTGCGCAAGCCGCAATTGTCCCCCGCTTTTACGCCCCGCCTCACTGCCTATGTCCTTGCCCGATACCCCCTCTTCCCGCTCCGCCTCGCGCAAGGCCGACATTGAACTATTGATCAAGGGAGTGACCTGCGCCGTGATCGGCCTGGTGATTCTGCTGGCGCCGCAGTTCATGGCACCCGGGGGCATCGTGCAGATGATGGCCCAGTCGTACCTGGTCGGCTGGTTCGCCCTGCTGCTGGGCACGGCCTTCATCGTGCTGTTTGTGGTGCGCCGCAGCAAGGCGCGGCGCTGAGCATGGTGCAGGGCCCGCTGGAGCAGGCGCTGTCGCAGATCGGGCTTTGGCAGCAGCGCGCCCAGGCTGCAGGCATTGCACTGCGCCCGGCGCCGCCCCAGCCCACCAGTTGCTGCGGCCGCGGCTGCAACGGCTGCGTCTGGGAAGGCTTCTACGACGCCGTGCTGTTCTGGTGCGAGGATGCAGGCCAGGCCCTGAGCGGCGGACCTGGCTGAGGCACGGTCAGCGCAGGTTCTCGGGCGACATGTAGCGCAGGCGCCATTCCTCGAAGGACAGCGTGTCTGCGGCCTCGATGTCGCGCTGGTCCTGCACGGACTGCGCCGACCATTGCTCGAAGCGCTGCTGCTGCGCCTGGCTCCAGGGCAGGGCCAGCAGCGAATCGCGGGCCTGCTCGGAACGAGCCAGCGTGAAGCGCGAGAAGCTGTTGCCGTACTCGCCCGTCAGCTCGCCCAGCACATGGGCCGACGGCGTGCGCTCGGGATGCTCCAGGCGCTCGAGCGCCTGGGCCAGCGCGGCACTGTAATCGTGCGTGCCGTGCGTGCTGTCCAGCGCCTGGGCATAGGGGCGGCACTGGTCCAGCACTTCATGGGCCCAGTCGCGCAGCGGCACCTCGCGACCCGCGCGCACCAGTTGCAGGCCGGGCTCGCGGCCACGCTCGGCGGTCAGGTGCTGGTTGTGCTTGAGTTCGGCGATCTCGGCCGGCGTATCGGGCGGGCTGTCGGCATTCAGGCAGTGCAGCAGGAACACGTCCAGCATGCGCATGGTGGGGGCGGCAATGCCCACATCCTCGAAGGGATCGAGGTCCATCAGGCGCACTTCCACATACTCCACGCCGCGCTCGCGCAGGGCATGCAGCGGGCGCTCACCACGGCTGACGGTGCGCTTGGGGCGGATGGTGCCGTAGAACTCGTTCTCGATCTGCAGCAGACCCGTGCCCAGCTGGTTGTAGTCGCCGCCCGGATTGCGCACGCCCAGCATCTCGTAGGCCGGGTAGGGATGGGTCAGCGCCTCATGCAGCGAATTCGCATAGCCTTCCAGGCCGTTGTAACTGACGTTGATGCTGGCCTGCGCATCGCTCTGGTAGCCCAGGCGGCCCATGCGCAGCGAGGTGGCATGGGGCAGGTACAGCGCCTGGCCCGTATTGCCCAGCGGCTTCAGGCCATGCTCGCGCCCCTCGACGAAACAGGGACACAGCGCGGGCGATGCGCCGTACAGGTACAGCAGCACGAAGGCATGGCGCCGGAAATTGCGGATCAGCGAGAAATACTGGTCGCTGGTCACGCCGGGCAGCGACCAGTTGTAGTGGATGCCCGAGATGGTCTGCATGCGCCGGCCATAGCGATGGCCCAGGCCCATGCGGTACACGCTCTTGGATCGGCCCGAATGCGAGGAGCCATAGCGCGCCAGCGGAATCGTCTCGTCCGTGGGCAGCTGGCAGGGCATGCTGGACGACCACAGCATCTCGCCGCCCGCATCGCGCAGGCTGCGCAGCACGAACTGGTGGATCTGCACCAGCTCGTCCAGGCATTCCTGCACGCCCAGGCGCGCGCCCGTGATCAGCTCGATCTGCGATTCGCTGTAGTCGGTGGTGATGTGCGGATGCGTGAGCGCCGAGCCCAGTGCCAGGGGATGCGGCGTCAGCGCCAGGCTGCCGGAAGGCAGCACGCGCAGGCCCTCCTTTTCTATGCCACGGCGTATGCCCTTGAGCCGCTGGGGATCGGGAACCGCCATGGATGCCTGCGATGTTTTCATTCTTGTTTACCGATTCGTTGATGGGCACCGGCCCACACGGAAACCACCAGGATTCCCGGCGGACCCGACCCGGACGCCGAATGATAGAGAAACGGCAGGAAACGCGATGGCGCCTGTCCGCTTAACCACGCGTTTTGGCCTGTTGCCCCGCATGGCACCGCCGCGAGCGAAAGGAATATGTCAGAGTTTCACCCTCCTGGCCGGCCCTGCCTTGACGCCGGGCAAGGGCAGGCCGGCCAGCGGTGAAATCACTTGCCGGCCTCCGCTTCATCAACGGGCAGCGGCCATGGCCTTGCCCACCTCCAGCGTGCCCTGCGCGGCGCCGCTGGCGGGCACCTGTTCGCCGCTGCGGTCCAGCACCTGGGCCAGTTGCGCAGCCAGCTGCTCCGGCACCTGATCGCCCTCGCCCAGATACACGCCTTCGGTCAGCGTGATGAAGGCCGCCTCGAAGCCGCCCGCGCCTGCGCACAGCGTGGTACGTGTGGGCGCACTTTCGTGGGCCAGCACCAGCATGGCGGGCACCACGGCCTCGGGCTTGAGGGCGGCCAGCACGGCCTCGGGCATCAGGCCTTCCGTCATGCGGGTGGCCGCCGTGGGTGCCAGCGCATTCACATGGATGCCGTGCTTGGCGCCTTCGATGGCCAGCGTCTGCATGAGGCCGACCTGGGCCAGCTTGGCCGCGCCGTAGTTGGCCTGGCCGAAGTTGCCATACAGGCCCGTGGACGAGGTGGTCATCACGATGCGCCCGTAGTTCTGCGCCTGCATGTGCGGCCACACGGCCTTGCAGCAATGGGCGGCGCCCATCAGGTGCACTTCCACCACCAGGCGGAAATCATCCATGTCCATCTTGGCGAAGCTCTTGTCGCGCAGGATGCCGGCGTTGTTGACCAGGATGTCCACGCGGCCCCAGGCATCGACGGCCTGCTGCACCATGGCCTGCACGGCCGCGAAATCGGTGACAGATGCGCCGTTGGCCAGCGCCTGGCCGCCCGCCGCGCGGATCTCGTCCACCACGGCCTGGGCCGCCGTGGCCGAGCCGCCGCTGCCATCGACCGCGCCGCCCAGATCATTGACCAGCACCTTGGCGCCGCGCGCCGCCAGCGCCAGCGCATGCAGACGCCCCAGGCCGCCGCCGGCCCCCGTCACGATGGCCACGCGGCCTTCAAACTCAATCGCCATGGAGATGCTCCCTTTGTTGCATTGGATGCCGGCTCCGCCCGCCGGATGGCAAGGCGCCGGTCACCCAGCAATGTAGACGGACGCCGCCTTCGTTCCGGTTGCCCAAGCGACTGCGGCAGGGCCGCCAGCCTTGTCCCCACCATTGCGTGACAAGCCTGTGGACAACCATGTGCTGGCCCGGGACTGGTGACCCAAGCGGTTGTTTTGAATGGATTTTTTTCTTTTGCCTATTTTTTAATCAAATCCACAAGTCGTCTGCCCGACTTATCCCGTCTCACCCTGAACAATCTTGTGAACAACTTTCACAGCGGGCGGGATAAGCCACACAAGTCATTGATTCCAAAGGGAAACATGTGATCCGCTTAAAAAACAGGCAAAAGACCCCGGATTTTCGGGCCGCGTCCCGCTTATCCACCGCGCAACCCGCATGTACGCATTTACCCCCATTCGGACTGGACAAGCATGTGGACAAGCGGCTGCAACGGCCTGATTTCGCGGTTAAGTCATTGATTTGAAATACAAGCCCTGCGATTGATTAAAAAACAGGCAAACGGCGCAATTCCGGACCTGTGCCGACCTGCTCCGTATCGCATACAAATGCAGACTCGGCAGATCCCATCCAAAGCAGACGCCCATGAGCCAGGACTCCCCCGCCTCCTCCCCTTTTTCCCCGCCCTTCTTCACCGCCCGCCTCACGCCCAGCGGCCTGCAGGTCGATGCCTGGGCCGACCAGCCGCTGCTGCATTCGCTGGAGCAGGGCGGCGTGGACTGGCCCAGTTCCTGCCGCAACGGCACCTGCCGCACCTGCATCGGGCAGTTGGTCTCGGGCAGCGTGCGCTACGAGATCGAATGGCCGGGCGTGACGCGCGAGGAGCGGGCCGAGGGCTGCGTGCTGCCCTGCATCGCCTATCCCGAAGGCGATGTGGTGCTGCAGGACCCCGGCCCCTGAATCCGGCCAAAGCCCGCCCCGCCTGCGGCCGATGGCCGCTGGAATAGAATGTGCGCTTTCGCAAGGTCATTCCGGGTCATGCCGATTGCCGACAGCGGCTGCGCCGCGCCACACGTTCTTTGGAAGCCCACTTCTGACGCCTGCCAGGCCGAGGGAGCCGGCGCGTGTGCCGCGCCCCGTCCGCACGACCCGGCTCCTCCAGAAGGCACTCCATGAACAACTCCACGTCCCCCGTGCCCATCTCGCCGGTGGAAGACATCATTGCCGACATGCGCGCGGGCCGCATGGTCATCCTCGTCGATGAGGAAGACCGCGAGAACGAAGGCGACCTGGTGCTGGCCGCCGACCATGTCACCCCCGAGGCGATCAACTTCATGGCGCGCTTCGGCCGCGGCCTGATCTGCCTGACGCTCACGCGCGAGCGCTGCGAATACCTGAAGCTGCCGCCCATGGCCGCGCGCAACGGCACCGTGTACAGCACGGCCTTCACCGTCTCCATCGAAGCGGCCGAGGGCGTGACCACCGGCATCTCCGCCGCCGACCGCGCGCGCACCGTGCAGGCCGCCGTGGCCAAGGACTCCAAGCCCACGGACCTGGTCCAGCCCGGCCACATCTTCCCGCTGCAGGCCGTCGACGGCGGCGTGCTCATGCGCGCCGGCCATACCGAGGCCGGCTGCGACTTCGCCGCCCTGGCCGGCTGCAGCCCCGCCGCCGTGATCTGCGAGATCATGAAGGACGACGGCACCATGGCCCGCCTGCCCGACCTGCAGCTGTTCGCTGCCGAGCACGGCCTGAAGATCGGCACCATCGCCGACCTGATCCAGTACCGCAGCCGCAACGAATCCCTGCTCAGCAAGGTCGGCACGCGCCCGCTGCAGACGGCGCATGGCGAGTTCATCGCCCATGCCTTCCGCGACCTGCCCAGCCAATCCGTGCACCTGGCCCTGGTCAAGGGCCAGTGGGAAGCCGACACCCCCGTGCCCGTGCGCGTGCATGAGCCGCTGTCCGTGCTGGACGCGCTGGAGACCGGCCGCACCCTGCACTCCTGGAGCCTGGACTCCAGCCTCGAATACATCGCCCGCCAGGGCCACGGCGTGGCCGTGCTGCTCAACTGTGGCGAGACCGGCGACCAGCTGATGGCCCAGTTCGACGGCAGCGCCCGTGCCGCCCAGGCCCCCGAGCGCGGCCGCATGGATCTGCGCACCTATGGCGTGGGCGCGCAGATCCTGCGCGAATGCGGCGTGCAGCGCATGCAGCTCATGGGCCAGCCGCGCCGCCTGCCCAGCATGGCCGGCTACGGCCTCGAAATCAGCGGCTACATCCCCAAGGAATAAGAAATGTTGAACGCAGAAAAGGGCCAGGCCCAGAAACTCGACGGCGCGCAGCTGCGCGTCGGCATCGTCCAGGCCCGCTTCAATGAAAGCATCACCAACAGCCTGACCCAGGCCTGCCGCGAAGAGCTGCTGGCCCTGGGCGTGCAGGCCGGAAACATCGACCACGTCACCGTGCCCGGCGCCCTGGAAGTGCCCGTGGCGCTGCAGGCGATGGCCGAGTCCGACCGCTACGACGCCCTGGTGGCGCTGGGCTGCATCATCCGTGGGGAGACATACCACTTCGAGCTGGTGGCCAACGAATCGGGCGCGGGTGTCACGCGCCTGGCCCTGGACTACCAGCTGCCGATCGCCAACGCGATCATCACCACCGAGAACACGGAGCAGGCCATCGCGCGCCAGACCGAAAAGGGACGCGACGCGGCCCGGGTCGCCGTGGAGATGGCCAACCTGCTCCAAACCATAGCCCGAACATGAGCGACGAACAATCCACACCGGCCTCGGGCCGCCCTCCCCGCCAAAGCCGCGGCGGCCTGACCAGCACCGGCGCGCGCAAGGCCGCCTCCAAGTCCAACCGCAGCCGCGCGCGTGAATTCGCGCTGCAGGCGCTGTACCAGCACCTGGTGGGCGGCAACGACGTGGAGGCCATCGACCGCTTCACACGCGACCTGTCCGGCTTTCACAAGGCCGACTCGGTGCACTACGACGCGCTGCTGCGCGGCTGCATCAACTCCCAGGTGGACCTGGACGCGCTGATCGCCCCCAAGCTGGACCGCACGATGGCCGAGATCTCGCCCATCGAGCACGCCAGCATGTGGATCGGCGTGTATGAATTCCAGCACTGCCCCGACGTGCCCTGGCGCGTGGTGCTCAACGAGTGCATCGAGCTGGCCAAGGAATTCGGCGGCACCGACGGCCACAAATACGTGAACGCCGTGCTCAACGGTCTGGCGCCCACGCTGCGCGCGGCCGAAGTCGAGCATGACCGTGCGGGCAAGGGCTCCGCGCCCGCGCAGCCCGCCGCCGCCAAGGCAGACACGGCCACAGACTCGGCAGCAGATGCCGCCACGGACGCAGCAGCAGACGACGCTGCCGACCAGGCCGCCGGCTGACGCCGCGCCTCGGGTCTTCGGGGCACAGGCCCCGCCGCATCCGGCCATCCATGGCCCGCCCGCGCCTGCCGGGCGCGGGCGCCTCTTCCAGGATTTCACCCGTCATGAAGTTTTCGACCCGCGCCGACCGCATTGAGCCCTTTTACGTGATGGAGATCGCCAAGGCGGCGCAGGAGATGGCGCGCGGCTGCGCGGACAGCGACACGCCGATGATCTTCCTGAACATCGGCGAGCCCGACTTCACCGCCCCCCCGCTGGTGCAGGAGGCCGCAGCGCGCGCCGTGCAGGACGGCGCCACGCAATACACGCCGGCCCTGGGCCTGCCCCAGCTGCGCGAGCGCATCAGCCACTGGTATGCGCAGCGCTTCGGCGTGGATGTGCCGGCGCGGCGCATCGTGGTCACGGCCGGCGCCTCGGCCGCGCTGCAGCTGGCCTGCCTGGCCACCATCGACGCGGGCGACGAAATCCTCATGCCCGACCCCAGCTATCCCTGCAACCGCCACTTCGTGAGCGCAGCCGAAGGCCGGGCCGTGATGGTGCCGACCACGGCGGCCGAACGCTACCAGCTGAGCGCCGACAAGGTCGAGGCCGCCTGGAACGAGCACACGCGCGGCGTGCTGCTGGCCTCGCCCTCCAATCCCACCGGCACCTCGATTGCGCCGGCCGAGCTGCGCCGCATCCTCGACGTGGTGCGCGCCCGGGGCGGGCTGACCATCATCGACGAGATCTACCTGGGCCTGTCGCATGACGACGCCTTCGGCCAGACCGCGCTGGCGCTGGGAGAGGACGTGATCAGCATCAACAGCTTCAGCAAGTACTTCAACATGACGGGCTGGCGCCTGGGCTGGATGGTGGTGCCCGAGGCCATGGTGCCCGTGGTCGAGCGCGTGGCGCAGAACCTCTTCATCTGCGCCAGCACCGTCTCGCAGCGCGCCGCCCTGGCCTGCTTCGAGCCCGAGTCCATTGCCGAGTACGAGCGCCGCCGCGCCGAATTCAAGGCCCGGCGCGACTTCTTCATCCCCGCGCTCGAGGCCCTGGGCCTGCCCGTGCCCGTGCAGCCCGACGGCGCCTTCTACGCCTGGGCCGACTGCCGAGCCGCTGCCGCCAAGCTTGGCGTCCAGGGCAGCTGGGACTTTGCCTACGCCGTCATGGAGCGCGCCCACCTGGCCATCACGCCGGGCCGCGACTTCGGCACGTTCGAGACCGCCGACTTCGTGCGCTTTTCCACGGCCAACTCCATGGAACAGCTGCAGGAGGCCGTGCGCCGCCTGCAGCGCCTGCTGGCCTGAGGCCCGCCCGCACATGGCCTTCGAATTTCCCATCCGCGTCTACTGGGAGGACACCGATGCCGGCGGCATCGTGTTCTACGCCAACTATCTGAAGTTCTTCGAGCGTGCCCGCACCGAGTGGCTGCGTGCCCTGGGCATAGGCCAGCAGCAGTTGCGGGAACAAACGGGCGGCATGTTTGTCGTAACCCAGGCCCAGCTGCAATACCTGCGGGCGGCCCGGCTCGATGACCAACTCCTTGTTACCGCCGAGCTGCAAAGCAGCGGGCGCGCTTCGCTGACAATACGGCAGCAGGCGCTGCTGGCATCCGCCGGCGATGGCAATGCGCCGCCGCCCCTGTTGTGCGAAGGCACGATCCGCATTGGATGGGTGGATGGCTCGACCATGCGCCCCGCAAGAATTCCGAACCGCATCCTGGAGCAACTCTCATGAACTCCCATGACATGTCCATACTCAGCCTCGTGCTGCAGGCCAGCTGGGTCGTGCAGCTGGTCATGCTGATCCTCGTGGGCGCCTCGGTGGCCAGCTGGGCCACCATCTTCCGCAAGTCGCAGACCTTGAAGCGTGTGCGCTCGCTCAACGACGGCTTCGAGCAGGACTTCTGGTCGGGCACCAGCCTCAACGATCTCTACGCCTCGGCCGCCCACCATGCCAAGCAGGGCGGCCCCATGGAACGCATCTTCGCCAGCGGCATGCGCGAGTACCAGAAGCTGCGCGAGCGCCGCATAGCAGATGTGAACCAGTTGATGGACGGCACCCGCCGCGCCATGCGCGCCAGCTTCCAGCGCGAGATGGACGAGGTCGAGTCGGGCCTGTCCTTCCTGGGCACCGTGGGCTCGGTCTCTCCCTACATCGGCCTGTTCGGCACGGTCTGGGGCGTGATGCACGCCTTCACCGGCTTTGCCAACATGGAGCAGATCACGCTGGCCACCGTGGCCCCCGGCATTGCCGAGGCGCTGGTGGCCACGGCCATGGGCCTGTTCGCCGCCATCCCGGCCGTCACGGCATACAACCGCTATGCCCACCAGATCGACCGCGTGGCCAGCCAGCAGGAAACCTTCATCGAAGAGTTCTCCAACATCCTGCAGCGCAACGTGGGTGCGACCGGCTCCAGCACCCCGTCCGGCCATTGAAGTCGCTCAAAGCCAGCAAGGAGTGAGCACATGCCCGCAGTAGCCTCGCGCGGCGGCCGCAGCCGCCGCACCGTCAACGAGATCAACATGGTGCCCTTCATCGACGTGATGCTGGTGCTGCTCATCATCTTCATGGTGACGGCCCCCATGCTCACGCCGGGCTCCATCAACGTGCCCAGCGCCGGCAAGGCCGCGCGCACGCCCCCGAAGCGCGCCGACGTGATGATCGACAAGGACGGCGGCATCCGCATCAAGGCCGGCAGCACCGACAAGACCGTCACGCTCAAGGAGCTGGGCGCAGCCGCCAGGAGCTGGCAGGACCAGCAAAGCGACGACAGCGCCGTGCTGATTTCCGCGGACAAGAAGCTGCCCTTCGAGACCGTGATGGCTGCCATGTCGGCCCTGCAGTCGGCCGGCGTCAAGCGCGTGGCCTTCGGCGTCAAGTCCTCCCAGTAAGCAGCGCCGCCCGCCTTCGATCCCATGCCCAACCTGCAAGACCACGACCAGTTCGCACCGCCGCGCACGCGCGGCCGCACGCGCTCTTGGGCCCTGGCCGCGGCAGCGCACGGGCTGCTCGTGGCCGCCATGCTGTGGACCGTGCGCCCCCCGAAGCAGGCCGACGAGCCCATGGTCGAGGCCGAGTTCTGGTCCACGGCCGCACCCGCTCCCGCTCTGCCCGTGCCTACGCCACCGCCGCCACCTGCACCCGAGCCTGTTCCCCAGCCGCCACCGCCGCCGCCCGCGCCCGTGATTGCACCGCCCCCACCTCCCAAGCCGCAGGCCGTGGACGACGACCGCGAGGCCGAGATCGCGCTGGAGAAGAAGCGCAAGATCGAGCAGCAAAAGAAGGAGCGCGCCGAACAGGCTGCCCGTGAGCAGCGCGAGAAGGAACGCCAGGAGCGCCTGGACAAGGAAAAGGCCGACAAGGCGGCCAAGGACAAGGCCGAGCGCGAGAAGGCGGAAAGAGCCGAGAAGGACCGCCGCGACAAGCTCGAGCAGCAGAAAAAGGACAAGGCCGAGCAGGACCGCAAGGACCGCTTGGAGCAGCAAAAGAAGGACAAGGCCGAAAAGGAAAAGGCGGACAAGGAAAAAGCCGCCAAGGACAAGGCCGAGCGCGAGAAAGCCGAGAAGGCCGACAAGGAAAAGGCCGCCAAGGCCGAAGCCGAGAAGAAGGCCGCCGAGGACAAGCGCAAGAAGGAACAGGCCGCCAAGGAAGCCCGCGAGGCCAAGGAAGCCGAGGCACGTCGCCTGGAGAACATCCGCCGCATGCAGGGCCTGGCCGGCAGCGGCGGCTCGGCTGGCGAAGGCGCCGGTGGCAGCAAGAGCGGCGGCTCGGGCAGCTCGGCCGGGGGCCCCTCGGCCGGCTATGGCGCCAAGGTGGCTGCACGCGTCAAGCCCAACATCGTCTACCCGGACGCCATCAGCGGCAACCCGCGGGCCGAGGTGCGCGTGCGCACCGCGCCCGATGGCACCATCACCGGCGCCACCATTGCCAAGTCCAGCGGCAACAAGGCCTGGGACGACGCCGTCATCCGCGCGCTGCAAAAGACCGAGACGCTGCCGCGCGACATCGATGGCCGCGTGCCTTCGGACCTGGTCATCGGATTCCGTCCGCAGGACTGAACGGGCACAGGCCCTTCATCAAAGAGCCCCGCCGGTACCTGCCTGCGGGGCTTTTTCCATCTTGCTTTGTATGCAATCCGCCACGCGCCTGCGACTTCGCTTGCGGCACTGGCCGCTTGTCCCTAGCATCCCCGTCTTTGCCGCGTTCGCGGCACCCGTCCACCATCGCAAAGGAGAGAACCCATGTCCCATTCGACACGTCCCTTTGCAGTCGTGCACGCTTGAAGCCCTAGCGCCTCCAGGCCACGCTGCAGACCTGATTCCCGGCCCCGCAAGAGGCCCGGCTTTCGGCTGCGCGTGCGCTTTTCCTGATGCCTGTCCATCGAGCTTGCGGCGACTGCCCATTGCGCATTCCGCATCTGCCGGAATGTGCCCCAAGCACTCGATCGAAAGCCATTCATGGGCAATTCCCTTTCGGACACCTACATTGAGGTGTTCGCCAACCGCGGCGTCTGGATTGAAGACGCCGCCATCCAACAACTTCAAACGACGGCCCGCAACCTGGCCGGCATGCGCGCCGCCGTGGGCCTGCCCGACCTGCACCCGGGCCGGGGCTACCCGGTAGGGGCGGCCTTCTTTTCCGTGGGCCGCTTCTACCCGGCCCTGGTCGGCGGCGACATCGGCTGCGGCATGTCGCTGTACAGCACGGAGCTGGCGGCGCACAAGACCTCGGCCCCCAAGCTGGAAAAGGCGGTGGGCAACATCGACGGCCCCCTGCCCCAGGAACTGCTGGACGCCGTGGACATGCAGCAGCTGGAGCACATCGCCCAGGCCAGCGGCGTGGCCGACCTGGCGTATCTGCAGGACAGCCTGGGCACCATTGGCGGCGGCAACCACTTTGCCGAACTGCAGGTGGTGGACACGCTGTACGAGGACGGCGCGCTCGACAGGAAACGCGTGCACCTCATGGTGCACAGCGGCTCGCGCGGGCTGGGGGGCGCCATCCTGCGCGCCCATGTGGAGGCCTTCAGCCACGACGGCCTGGCCGCCAGCAGCAATGCCGCCACGCAGTACCTGCGCCAGCACGCGGCCGCCATCGCCTTTGCCCAGCTCAACCGCGCCAGCATTGCGGCACGCCTGCTGCGCGCCCTGCGCACGCGCGGCGAGGCCCTGCTGGACATCACCCACAACCACGTGATCGCCCACCACTGGCGCGGCGAAGACGGCTTTTTGCACCGCAAGGGCGCCACGCCGGCCGACCAGGGTCTGGTGGTGATCCCGGGTTCGCGCGGCGACTACAGCTACCTTGTGCGGCCCGTGGCCGGGCGTGATGAGGCACTGCACTCGCTGGCACACGGCGCGGGCCGCAAGTGGGCACGCGCCGATTGCATGGGCCGCCTGCGCCCGCGCTTCACGCTGGACGAGCTGCTGCGCACCCAATTCGGCAGCGCCGTGGTCTGCGCCGACCGCGAACTGGTCTACGAGGAGGCCCCCCAGGCCTACAAGGACGTGGACTCCGTCGTCGCCAGCCTGCAGGAAGCCGGCCTGGTGCAACTGGTGGCGCGGCTGCGCCCCCTGCTGACCTACAAGAAGGGAGCCATGCAATGCTGCTGATCCAGCTGACCGCATCCCACGGCCCCGCCGAGTGCGAGCATGCCGTGCGCCTGACCCTGCGCGAGCTGCTGCGCGACTGTGCTGCCAGCGGCATCGCCGTGGACGTGCTGGAGGAAACGCCCACGCCGGCCGGCTACAAGTCCGTGCTGCTGCGCTGCGAGGGCGACACGGGCCTGCTTCACGGCACGCTGGGCGCCTGGCTGGGCACCATCCAGTGGGTCTTCGACAGCCCCCTGCGGCCCCACCACCCGCGCAGGAACTGGTTTGTTGCCGTGCAGAAGTGCGAGCCGCCCCGGCAGTTGCCGGCAGACGGCGAAATCGTCTTCCAGGCCTGCAAGGCCTCGGGCAAGGGCGGCCAGCATGTCAACACCACGGACTCCGCCGTCCATGCCCTGCATGTGCCCAGCGGGATCTCGGTGAAGGTCATGAGCGAGCGCAGCCAGCACGCCAACAAGCGGCTGGCGCGCGAGCTGCTGGCCCTGAAGCTGGCGCGCCTCAACGCGCAGGGCGAGGGCCAGGCCCGGCGCACGCGCAGCCAGCAGCACTGGGAGGTGGAGCGCGGCAGCCCCGTGAAGGTGTTCCGCGCCTGAACGCCCCGGGGCTAGCCCCTGGCGCACATGTAGATGCCCAGGGCCAGCAGGCCCAGCATCAGCACGCGCTTGAAAACCTGGGGCGACAGCGACTGGCGCAGCCGCTCGCCCCAGGCCATGCCGGCCAGGGCGGGCAGCAGCATCAGTGCGGAAACCAGGGCCGTGGCCCCCCAGCCCGTCCAGGACGAAGCGGCATGGCCCGGCCCCTGCGCCAGCGCCATGCCCGCGCCCAGCGCCAGCGTGGACACCGTGAAGCACAGGCCCATGGCCTGCATCAGCGCCTGCCGGCCCAGCGCCAGCGATTGCAAAAAGGCCACGGCCGGCACCACGAACACGCCGGTCAACGCCGTGATCCCGCCCGTCAACAGACCACACAACAGACCCAGCCAGGCCTGATGCCTCTGCGGCAACTGCAGGCCCGGTCCCCACAGGCCCCACAGGGCATAAATAACCAGGGCCACGCCCAGCGCCGTGTGCGCCACGGCGGCCTCGCCCACCGGGCCCCACCACAGCATGCCGCCCACCGTGCCCGCGACAATGCCCAGCTGCATCCAGCCCAGGCGCCGCAGCAAAGGCCGCAGCGATGGCATGGGCCGCATCTGCACCACATTGGTCACCAGGGACGGCAGCAGCAGCCAGGCCGCCGCCTGCCCGGCCGGCATGAACAGCGCCAGCAGCGCCATGGACACCGTGGGCAGGCCCAGGCCCACCACTCCCTTGACGACACCGGCCAGCCCGAACACGGCCACCGCCGCCGCCAGCACCCACCACGCATCCCACATCACGGCCACCCTGCACTTTCACTGACCTGGCTCAGGCCTTTCCTGAACCTCATGGCGCCATACTCGCTCACCACCACAGGGATCACAATCGGGAATCTTCAAACCAAGGCTCAGGCATGGCCTGATCCTTCAGCACCACAGTCCATGCGATTCGACCTCACCGACCTGCAGCTGTTCGTCCATATCCTCGACTGCGGCACGCTCACGGCGGCGGCCGGGCGCGCGCACATGACGCTGGCCTCGGCCAGCGAGCGCGTGCGCGGCATGGAGGCGCAACTGGGCTGCGCCCTGCTCGCGCGCCAGGCGCGCGGCGTGCGGCCCACGGCGGCCGGCCACACGCTGGGCCAGCATGCGCGTGACGTTCTGGCCCGGATGCAACGCCTGCGCGGCGACATGGCCGAGTACGGCGCGGGCCTGGCCGGGCATGTGCGCGTATGCGGCAACACCTCGGCCGTCAGCGAGCACCTGCCGCTGGCCGTGGCCGGATTCCTGCGCGGGCATCCGCGCGTGGCGCTGGAGCTGCAGGAATGCCGCAGCGCCGAAGTGCTGGACCGGCTGCGCCAGGGCCTGTGCGACATCGGCGTGGCCAGCGATGCCCAGGACCTGCGCGGCCTGCAGGCCACGCCCTGGCGCCCCGACCCGCTGGTGGCCGTGCTGCCGCGCGCCCACCGCCTGGCCCGGCGCAAGCGGCTGGCCTTGCAGGACCTGCTGGCCGAAGACTGGGTAGGCCTGCCGCACGATGCCGCCCTGCAGGTGCTGGTGCGCCAGCAGGCTGCCTTGCTGGAAGGGCCGTCGGGAGGGCAGTTGCGCTGGCGCGCCCAGCTGCAGCACCTGGACAGCATCTGCCAGCTGGTGGGCCAGGGCGTGGGCGTGGCCGTCATGCCAGAGGCAGCCGCGCAGCGCCTGGCCCCGGCCAGCGGCGCCCGCGCCGTGCCCTTGAGCGATGCCTGGGCCCGGCGCCAGCTGCTGCTGTGCACGGCCCGGGAAGACCAGTTGCCCGCCCATGCAAGGCAGTTGCTGGTGCATCTGAAGAGACTGGGCCTGGCGGAGCCATAGCGAACCGTGTTGGAAAGCGCGATGCGGGACAATACGGGGATCATGACCCTCAAAGCCCCCGAACTGCTGCTGCCGGCCGGCTCGCTCGACAAGATGCGTGCGGCCTACGACTTTGGCGCCGACGCCATCTACGCCGGGCAACCCCGCTACAGCCTGCGCGCACGCAACAACGAATTCCGCCTCGAACAGATCGCCCAGGGCATCTCCGAGGCGCATGCGCGGGGCAAGAAATTCTTCGTCACCAGCAACCTGATCGCCCACAACGACAAGGTGCGCACCTATATCCGCGACATCGAGCCCGTGATCGAGTGCAAGCCCGACGCGCTGATCATGGCCGACCCCGGCCTGATCATGATGGTCAAGGAAAAGTGGCCCGAGACCGAGGTCCATCTCTCGGTGCAGGCCAACACCACCAACTGGGCCACGGTGAAGTTCTGGCAGAAGGCCGGCGTCTCGCGCATCATCCTGTCGCGCGAGCTGTCGCTGGACGAGATCGAGAAGATCCGCCAGGAATGCCCGGACATGGAGATCGAGGTCTTCGTGCACGGCGCGCTGTGCATCGCCTACTCGGGCCGCTGCCTGCTGTCGGGCTACTTCAACCGGCGCGATCCCAACCAGGGCACCTGCACCAATGCCTGCCGCTGGGACTACAAGACGCATGACGCGGCCGTGGATCCCAATACCGGCGAGGCCCTGGCCCAGACCATGGAGCAGGACTTCAGCTTCGAGAAGGCCCGCGAGGAGGCCGACAGCCAGTTCACCAGCACCTGCGGCGACGGCGCGCGCCACCCCAAGGCCGAGCAGGTCTACCTGCTGGAGGAAAAGGGCCGCCCCGGCGAGCTGATGCCCATCATGGAAGACGAGCACGGCACCTACATCATGAACTCCAAGGACCTGCGCGCCGTGGAGCATGTGGAGCGCCTGGTGAAGATCGGCGTGGACTCGCTCAAGATCGAGGGCCGCACCAAGAGCCTGTACTACGTGGCCCGCACGGCCCAGGTCTACCGCCGCGCCATCGACGATGCCGTGGCCGGCCGCCCCTTCAACCCGCACCTGATCACCGAGCTCGAAGGCCTGGCCAACCGTGGCTACACGGGCGGCCTGCTGGAGCGCCGTCCCTCGCAGGACTACCAGAACTACGAGACCGGCCACTCGGTGCTGCAGCGCAGCCACTTCGTGGGCGAGGTGCGCAGCTATGCCGACGGCATGGCCGAGGTGGAGACCAAGAACCGCTTCTCGGTGGGCGATACGCTGGAGATCATCCACCCGCAGGGCAACCGCCAGGTGCTGCTGGAGAAGATGTTCAACCTCGACGGCGAGCCCGTGCAGGTCGCCCAGGGCAACCCGATCCGCGTGCGCATTCCGCTGGATGCGCCGGCCGAGGGTGCGCTGATCTCGCGCCTGCTGTGAAGCCGGGGCGCAGGCCGCCCTGCCCTCCTTGCCCGTGATTTTTTCCTGGCGGCTGTCCAGGGCCATTGCTGCAATGGCCCGGAGCGGCCGCCGTTCCTTTCATTCCTCATTTCTGCACTGCCATGGACATCGTCGTCAACGAAGAACTCAAGGCCTACATCGACCCGCTGACCCCCGATGAACTCGACGCGCTGGAGCGCAGCATCGTGGCCGAAGGCTGCCGCGACGCGCTCGTGCTCTGGAACGACCTGCTCATCGACGGCCACAACCGCTACGCCATCTGCCAAAAGCACGGCCTGCCCTTCAACACCGTGCAGGCCACGCAGTTCAAGAACATGGACGACGTGCACCTGTGGATGATCGACCAGCACCTGGGCCGCCGCAGCGTGTCCGACTTCCAGCGCGGCGTGCTGGCGCTGCGCAAGCGCGAGATCATTGCCGCGCGCCGCTCGGCCGCCGCCGCGGCCGTGATGGCCGCCAAGGCCGGTGCGCCCCAGGCCGAGGGTGAAGCCCCCTGGGAAGGCGAGACCGACCCCGTGGTCGCCGCCGCCCTGGCCAGCGTGGCCAAGGTGCCCGACGAGGCCCTGGACACGCGCGAGGCCCTGGCCCGCGTGGCCCGCCTGTCCAGCAGCCAGGTCAAGCTGATCGAGACCATCCAGCAAAAGGCCGCGCCCGAAGTGGTGGCCGCCGTGCGCTCGGGCGACATCTCGCTGAGCACCGCCGCCGTGGTCGCCAGCCTGCCCGTGGACGAGCAGCAGGCCGTGGCCGCCGCAGGAGCCGACGAACTCAAGCAGGCCGCCAAGCGCGTGCGCGATGCCAAGAAAAAGCCCAAGGCCGCCAAGCCCGAAGCCGAAGCGGCCGACGGCGAAGGCGCGGCCGTGACCGCCTCGCCCGAGGAGCTGCAGCAGCGCGTGAACGAACTCGAAGCCGAGAACGAGCGCCTGCGCCAGCAGATCAAGGCGCTGCAGGAACTGCTGGCCGAGCAAGGCTGAAGCGGCGCCCGCACCCACGCACGCACGCCGCCATGACGCGCTACCAGGAGCTGGCCGACGATATCGAGGCATCCATCACCGCAGGCGTTCTGTGCCCAGGTGACAAGCTGCCCTCGGTGCGCCAGACCAGCGAGCGGCGCGGCGTCAGCGCCTCCACGGTGTTCCAGGCCTACTACCTGCTGGAGGCGCGCGGCCTGGTGCGCGCGCGCGAGCGATCGGGCTACTTCGTGGCCCAGCGCCCGCGCAGCGCGCCGCCCGAGCCCACCGAGCCGTCTTCGCCAGAGGGCGACAGCTTTGCGGTGGTCGATGTGAGCGAGCGCGTGTTCGAGGTGCTGGAGTCGGCCATGGACCGCGATGTCGTGCCCCTGGGCTCGGCCTTTCCCTCGCCGGGCCTGTTCCCGCTGCGCCGCCTGGGCCAGTGCCTGGCGCATGCCGCGCGCGAGGCCGACCCGCGCAGCGCCATCGACGACCTCACGCCCGGAAGCCTGGCGCTGCGCCGCCAGATCGCACGCCGCTACCTAGCCGACGGCCTGGCGCTGACGCCGGCCGACCTGGTCATCACCAACGGCGCGCTGGAGGCCCTGAACCTGTGCCTGGCCGCCGTCACGCGGCCCGGCGGCGCCGTGGTCATCGAATCGCCCTGCTTCTATGGCGCGCTGCAGGCGCTGGAGCGCATGGGCCTGTCGGCCATCGAGGTGCCCACCCATCCGGGCGAGGGCATGGACCTGGCTGCGCTGGAGGCAGCACTGCATCGCCACAGGCCCCAGGCCATCTGGCTGATGACCTGCTTTCAGAACCCGCTGGGCAGCCTCATGCCCGAAGCGCGCAAGCGCGCACTGGTGGAGCTGGTCACGCGCCACCGCGTGCCGCTGATCGAAGACGACGTGTACGGCGAGCTGTACTTCGGCGAGCGCCGCCCGCCGCCGGCCAAGACCTTCGACACCGAAGGCTGGGTGCTGCACTGCAGCTCGTTCTCCAAATGGCTGGCGCCGGGCTGGCGCACGGGCTGGGCCGCGCCGGGGCGCTTCACGCGCGCCGTGGCCCGGCAAAAGCTCACCACCACGCTGGCCACGAATGCACCCACCCAGCAGGCGCTGGCCGACTACCTGGAAAGCGGCGGCGCCGACCGCCACCTGCGCCGCCTGCGCCAGAGCCTGGCCCTGCAGCGGGATCACATGGCATCGGCCATTGCCCGCCACTTTCCACAAGGCACGCGGGCCACGCGGCCCGAGGGCGGCTACTTCATGTGGATAGAGCTGCCGCCATACTGCAATGCGCTGGCCCTGCACCGCGCGGCGCTGGCGCGCGGCATCAGCGTGGCACCGGGGCCGATTTTTTCGGCCTCGCAGGCCTTCGGCCACTGCCTGCGGCTGAACTACGGCCATGACTGGAGCGACGAGACCGGGCAGGCCCTGGCCACGCTGGGCGAGCTGGCCCGCGCAATGCAGCCCCGTCCAACAGCAAAAGCAGCAAGGTAAGCGCCCGCTGCGCTGGCAGCACCTGCTGCGCTGTAGCGCCCGGGCAACGCGGCCCGGCACAGCTGCTGTCAGCCTGGTGCCGAGCTGGATGATTCTCATTTAGACTCGCACCCCGAACCGGCATCGCCGCCATGCATGCTGACCGGTCCTTGTCTCCTGCTTCCGCCTCGCCCGCCGCCACGCGTCCTGCAGCCTGCCAGCCGACCCTTCAGCGCTGCACCAATCCCAGAGGCACAAAGGAAGTTTTCCATGGTTTCCAGCAATCACTGCGCCACGCTCACACGCTGCGCGGCCGCTGTCGCCGCCGCCCTGCTGTCGCTGCAGGCGTCGGCACAGGCGCCATCCCCCACCACCACCGCACCCGAGGCCGGCCTGTCCGCCATCACCGTCACGGGCAACTGGCTGGACAACCCCACCGAGGAAAAGGTGCTGGACCATGCCGGCGCGCGCACCATCGTCGAACGGGCGCGCATCGAGGAAACCGGCTCCTCCAGCCTGCGCGACGTGCTGCGCCTGGTGCCCGGCGTGCAGGTGCAGGACAGCAACGGCACGGGCGGCAGCGATGTGTCGCTGAACATCGGCGTGCGCGGCCTGACGGCACGCCTGTCGCCGCGCTCGTATGTGCTGATGGACGGCGTGCCCGTCTCCTACGCGCCCTACGGCCAGCCCCAGCTGTCGCTGGCGCCCGTGTCGCTGGGCAACCTGGAGTCGGTGGACGTGATTCGCGGCGCGGGCTCGGTGCGCTACGGCCCCCAGAACGTGGGCGGCATCATCAACTTCGTCACGCGCGCCATTCCCAAGACCTTCGCGGCCGAGGCCTCGGTGGGCACCGAGATCTACAGCCACGGCGGCAATGCCAAGACCACGCCCAGCCTCTTCGTGGGCGGCACCAACGAATCCGGCCTGGGCCTGGCCCTGCTGTACTCGGGCACGCATGGCGACGGCTGGCGCGCAGGCAATGACAAGACCGACATCGACGACATCCTGCTCAAGGGTGCCTACCGCATCTCGGCCCAGGACGACATCGCCGTCTCGCTGCACCACTTCGAGGGCTCGGGCCGCATGCCCGGCGGCCTGACCACGGCGCAGTACGCGGCCGACCCGTTCCAGTCCACGCGCTCCTACGACAGCTTCGACGGCCGCCGCACCGATGCCTCGTTCAAGTACAACCACAAGGACGGGCGCAACAACTTCGAGGTGCTGGGCTACTACGTGGACTCGTTCCGCGGCAGCTACATCGAGCAGGACAACGCCAACCAGCGCCGCCTGACGGCCGCGCCGCGCAGCTACCACTACTTCGGCATCGAGCCGCGCTACTCGCGCCTGTTCGAGACCGGCTCCGTGGTGCAGGAAGTCAGCGTGGGCTACCGCTACCTCAAGGAAAGCAGTTCCGAGGTCGCGCTGCGCACCGCCTACTACAACCCCGCCACCATGGCCAACGCCATGGCCCTGCCGATCACGCCCTACCAGACCAGCCAGGGCGGCACCACGGCCCATGCCTTCTACATCGATGACCGCATCGACATCGGCAACTGGACCATCACCCCTGGCGTGCGCTACGAACGCATCAACTCCTTCAACAACGTCAGCAACCTGGGCGCCGATGGCAGCACCGTCACCAGCCAGCTGTTCCCCAAGGCCGATGCAAGCGAGTTCCTGCCCACGCTGTCCGTGCTCTACCGCATGAATGCGCAGTGGTCGCTGTTCGCCAACGCGGGCAAGTCCTTCGGCCCCCAGCAGTACGCGCAGCTGGCCCAGACCGAGCGCGGCCTGCATCCCGAATCGGCCAAGACCTATGAGGTGGGCACGCACTACAACAGCCCGGCGCTGAACGCCGAGCTGACGCTGTTCAACATCGACTTCGACAAGGAACTGCTGCTGACCCGCGTGGGCGTGGACGGCATCTGGACCGACCTGGGCGCCACGCGCCACCGCGGCATCGAGTCCTCGCTGCGCTACGACCTGGGCCAGTGGAATGCCGCGCTCAAGGGGCTGACGGCGGGTGTGTCCTATACCTACACCGAGGCCGTCTCGCGCGCCGGCGATTTCGCGGGGCGCGACCTGCCGCTGTACTCGCGCCACACGGGCCAGCTGTGGGCGCGCTATGCGCTGGGGCAGTGGACGCTGAATGCCGACCTGGCCGCGCAATCGAAGCAGCGCTCTCCGGGGTCGGGCACGCAGTATGTAACGCAGGAAGATGCTGCGGGGCGGCTGGGCGATATTCCCGGGTTTGCGACCGTGGGCCTGCGTGCGGGCTATGACTTTGGCAAGTCGCTGAGCAATCTGCGGGTGGCCGTGGGGGTCAAGAATCTGTTCGATCGCAGGTACTACACGCGGTCTACGGATAACAACGGGGGCAAGTATGTGGGGATGCCTCGGACGTTGTATGTGCAGGGGACGTTGCCGTTCTGATGCTTTGGTTTACGTGGGTCTGTTTTTGACCCTGCCGGGTGGTATTTTTCTGAGGCCGGGTCTCGGCCCGGCAGCCGACCTACTTTCCTTTGTTTCGCCAAAGGAAAGTAGGCAAAGCAAAGGCGACCCGAATGTCCGCGACCCTCCGCTTCGCTGCGGGCAACCTGCATCGTGGCGGCTGCGGGGTTCGCCGTGAAACTCTCTTCGCGCTGCGCGCTACGTTCAGACAATCACGGCGAGTCAGATGACGAAGCAAGCCTGTCCTTCGGCAGGCTTGCAACCCCGCAACCGCCACGCCGCAGGCGCTGACATACGGGGAGTTGGCTCGGGCCTTCGCTTCGCTCGGCCCGCTGGTTTTGATCAGCCCTCTGCTGTGAATCCCACGCGCTTGACGATGGGACCCCATTTGGCGAGTTCGGACTGCAGCAGCGCGGCCAGTTCGGCGGGGGTGGAGGATTGGGCGTCCAGGCCGAAGGTGGCCAGGCTGTCCACCACGTCGGGCGTGGCCAGGGCCTTGCGCATGTGGCCGTTCAGGCGCTGCACGGTCTCGGCGGGTGTCTTGGCGGGCACGAAGAAGGCGAACCATTCGCTGTGCGCCATGTCCTTGTAGCCCTGCTCCACCAGCGTGGGCACCTGGGGTGCGAAGCGGCTGCGCTTGGCGCCGCTGACGCCCAGGATGCGCATCTTGCCGCCGGCCAGGTGCTGCAGCATGTCGCCCACGGGGCCGCAGACGGCGGAGACGTTGCCGCCCAGCATGTCCAGCAGCGCGGGCTGGGTGCCGCGGTAGCCGGCGTGCTTGAAGTCCACGCCGGCATGCTGGCCCAGCAGGGCGCCGATGAAGTGCGGCGTGGAGCCGGGCGCGGGCGAGCCGAAGTTGGCGCCTGCGGGGTTGGCCTTGGCCCAGGCGAAGAATTCGGGCACCGTGGTCACGCTGGCGGGCACGGCGGGGCCGACGGCAAAGCCGAAGTCGAAGATGCAGCCCACGGTGACTGGCGCCAGGTCGGCCACCGGGTCATAGGGCAGCTTCTTGTAGATGTGCGGGTAGATGGACAGCATGGACGTGGGCGTCTGCAGCAGGGTGGCGCCGTCTGCGGGCCGGCCCTTGACGTAGCTGATGGCGATCTGCCCGCCCGCGCCCGTGCGGTTCTCCACCACGGCGGTCTTGGCATAGCCCGACAGCTTGGTGCCCACGCGGCGGCAGATGGCGTCCGAGGTGCCTCCGGCCGCGAAGCCGGTGATGATGTTCAGGGTCTCGATGGGGCCCTGGGCCTGCGCCCAGGCCTGCTGGCCCAGGCTGGCCAGCAGCGCACCCGCTCCAGCGGTGCCCAGCCATTGGCGGCGGTCGATGTTCATGCGTATGTCTCCGGTTGAAATTGAAACTCTGAAAAAAGCAGTGGAGGAACAGCGGGGGAAACGCGTGCCAGCCCGACGGCTTCAACTGTCGTCGCGCAGCCAGACCACCTGGCCCGAATGCGTGACCGCACCCTGGTGGGCCGGGCGCACGGTGAGCGCGTATTTTTCCAGCACGCCGCCCAGCGGCGGCATCTGGCGGCGCGCGGCGGCCGATTGTTCCAGACGTTCGGCCAGTTCAGCCTCGCCGATTTCCACCGTGATGCTGCGCGCATCGGCGCGGGCGTCGATGGCAATGAGGTCGCCGTCGCGCAGCGCGGCAATGGGGCCGTTGTCGGCAGCCTCGGGGCCTGCGTAGCCGATGCACAGGCCGCGCGTGGCACCAGAGAAGCGTCCATCGGTCAGCAGGGCCACCTTGTCGCCCATGCCCTGGCCATACAGCAGCGCGGTGATGCCCAGCATCTCGCGCATGCCGGGACTGCCGCGCGGGCCTTCGTTGCGGATGACGATGACATCGCCGGCCGCGTACTGCATGGCCTGCACGGCGGCCTGGGCCTGTTCCTCGGACTCGAAGACGCGCGCGGGGCCCCGGTGCACCAGGGTCTTGAGGCCGGCCGTCTTCAGCAACGCGCCATCGGGGCAGAGGTTGCCCTTGAGCACGGTCAGGCCACCGTCGCGCGTGATGGGATTGCCGGGCGTGCGCACCACCTCGCCATCGGGCGGCGCGGCATCGGCCAGTTCTTCGGCCAGGGTGCGGCCCGTGAAGGTGAGCGCATCGCCGTGGACAAAGCCCTGCTCCATCAGCGTGCGCAGGATCACGCCGGCGCCGCCGATGTAGTACACGTCGCGCGCCAGGAAGCGCCCGCCGGGACGCAGGTCGGCGATCAGCGGCGTGCGCGCGAAGATCTCGGCCACGTCGTCCAGGTGGAAGCGGATGCCGGCCTCGTGCGCGATGGCCGGCAGGTGCAGGGCGGCATTGGTCGATCCACCCGTGGCGCTGACCACGGCGCAGGCATTCTCCAGTGCCCGGCGCGTGATGATGTCGCGCGGCAGCGGGCCGCCGCCTTCGGCGCTGGCCCACACGGCCTGCATGAGCTGGCGCGCGGCGCGGCGCATCAGCGGTGCGCGCTCGCTGAACACGGCGGGCACCATGCTGGAGCCGATGGGCGCCAGGCCCAGCGCCTCGCTCACCATGCCCATGGTGTTTGCCGTGAACTGGCCTGCGCAGGCGCCGGCCGTGGGCAGGCAGGCGCGGCTCATGGCCTCCAGGTCCTGCGCCGTGGCGGTGCCGGCCAGCACCTGGCCGATGGTCTCGTAGGTATCGACCACGTTCAGGTCGCGCCCGTGCACGCCGGGCGCCTGCCCCGGCAGGGCCGAGCCGCCATGCACGAAGACGCTGGGCACATTGCAGCGCACCATGCCCATCATCAGCCCCGGCAGGTTCTTGTCGCAGGCGCCGATGGCGAAGATGCCATCCCACTGGTGGCCGCGCACCGAGGCCTCCACGCTGTCGGCGATCAACTCGCGCGAGACCAGCGAGAACCGCATGCCCGAATGCGCCATGGTCAGCCCGTCGCTGACCGACACCACCGGGCATTCATGCGGCGTACCGCCCCCGGCATAGATGCCGGTCTTGGCATGCTGGGCCTGGTCGCGCAGGTTGAGGTTGCAGGGGCTCATCTCCCCGCCCGTGTGGAACACGCCGATGTGCGGGCGCTCCATGTCTTCGTCGTCCTGGCCCAGGGCATGCAGGAAGCTGCGCGTGGTGGCACGGATGGTGCCGGAGCGGATCAGGGCGGAGCGAAAGGGCTTGGGCGTGGCCGCTGCCGGGCTGCTGCCGGTGGTGCTGGTTGTGGTGGTGGAGGCGGCCAGCGATGCGGAGGCGCTGGACTCGGAAAAGACGTTGTCGGGGGAGGCAGGTTTCTGGTTCATACGCGGGACGGAAAACAGCCGCCCACCATAGCGGGGTCTGCGGATTTCCCTATGAGCATTTACACCAGAGCGTGTCGCCCGGGAGTCGCCGCCCTGCAAGCCGCCTCGGTGCCGGCAGGATGAAAAAAAGGCCCCGGAACAAACTTCCGGGGCCTCAAAACCGATGCCAGCCCGCGCTGCAGCGGACCAGGCATCGTGCACAACAACTGCGCTGTACTCCTGAATCAATCCATCCAACCGGCCCTTCAGCGCGGAACCAGGAACGTGCTGTGGGCCTGCTTGGTAAGCGCCGGATCGCCCACCGCCGTGGCCGTGATCTCCACGCCGTGCGAGCCAGGGCCGGCCGCGCCATAGGGCGCCTGCAGCCGCACCACGACCCAGCGGTCCTGGGCCGCGCCCACGTCCACCTCGGTCTCCGAAGCCACGCGCAGGCCCTCCATGCCCGAGGCCGACAGCACATAGCGCTGGTCCTGCTCCGTGGCATTGCCGATCTGCACGCGGTAGATGTTCTCGATCTGGCCGCCGGCCACGATGCGCGACAGCGTGCCCCGGTCGCGCACCACGTCCACCTTCAGCGGCGTGCGCAGCGCCAGGCTGGCCACCATGGCCGTGGAGATGGCCACCAGCGCCGTGCCGTAGATGAGCACGCGCGGGCGGAAGATGCGGCGCACCAGCTCGCTCTGGCGCCAGCCCCGAGCCACGCCGTTCTGCGTGGACAGGCGGATCAGCCCGCGCGGGTAATGCATGCGGTCCATGACGCTGTTGCAGGCGTCGATGCACAGGCCGCAGCCGATGCATTCGTACTGCAGGCCGTCGCGTATGTCGATGCCCACGGGGCAGACCTGCACGCACAGCGTGCAGTCGATGCAGTCGCCGAGGCCCTGGGCCCGGTAGTCAACGCCCTTGTGGCGCGGGCCGCGCGATTCGCCGCGTGCGGCGTCGTAGGTGACGACCAGGGTGTCCTTGTCGAACATGGCGCTCTGGAAGCGCGCATAGGGGCACATGTGCTTGCAGACCTGCTCGCGCAGGAAGCCCGCGTTGCCGTAGGTGGCCAGCGCATAGAACAGCACCCAGAAGATCTGCCATGCGCCGGTCAGCGCCAGCACCTCGGGCAGCAGGCTGCGGATGGGCACGAAGTAGCCGACAAAGGTCAGCCCCGTCCACAGCGAGATCAGCAGCCACAGCGCATGCTTGCCGCCGCGCCGCGCGATCTTCTCCGCGCCCCAGCCGCTGCCGTCCAGCCGCAGCCGCGCGCTGCGGTCGCCCTCCAGCCGGCGCTCCACCCACATGAACAGCTCGGTGTAGACCGTCTGCGGGCAGGAAAAGCCGCACCACAGCCGCCCGGCCACCGTGGTGAACAGGAACAGCGCCAGCGCCGAGACGATGAGAAGCACCGCCAGGTAGATGAAGTCCTGCGGATACAGCAGCCAGCCGAAGACGTAGAAGCGCCGCTGCTCCAGGTCGAAAAGCAGGGCCTGCCGGCCATGGATCTGCAGCCAGGGAATGCCATAGAAGAACAGCTGCGTGAGCCAGACCATGGCCCAGCGCCAATGGGTGAAGCGCCCCGTGATGGAGCGCGGCTGGATCTTCCTGCGCGATTCGAACAGCGGGGAGTCCGCGCTGGCATCGGCGATGGGAATCACCTTGCGTGGCGCGGGCCGCGGCCGGGGGGCTGCGGCGGTTTCATCGGGAAGCGGTTTCGGTCGTTCTGACATGCGGGGCCTTCGCCCCGGCCGGTGCGCCCTTGATGCGGGCTTGTCATGAATTGCCGGGGACTGCCTGGACTATGCCCAGCGCCCTGCCCCGGCGGTAGCAGCAGATGCAGCGGATTCGACCGTATCAGATGGCGGGTCAGGCCTGCGGCGAGCGCAGCGCCGCAACGGCAAACCGCAGCCCCCACAGCACCAGGCACAGCCCCAGCAGCGCCGTCAGCGTGCCGATGCGCACATCGGCCTGGAGCACGCCCCAGCGGCTGAAGATCTCCGTCCAGTCATGGTCGCCGCCGCCCACCAGGGGCAGCACCTGGGCGCGCGCGTCCTTCATGTAGTGGGCCACGTTCATGAGGCTCTCCCCCAGCCACATCAGCGCGGCAATCCAGCCCGTGCGCTGGCCCTGCCTGTGGAAATGGCGCATGAACAGGGCCGGGAACAGCAGCTGGAACAGCGTGCCGCCGTAGACCGAGAGATGCTGCGAGAACAGGGCCACCAGCGGATGCCCGGCTTCGTGCAGTGCCAGGTTGGCGTTGTCCAGCAGCAGCAGCCAGTGGCCCTGGCTGAAGAAGTGGCCCCAGATGATCCAGGCGGCAAAGGCCGTCAGCGCGATGGCGGCAGGCCGGGTGACCGGCTGCCACTCGATCTGCCCGTCCAGCGCATCGCCGCGCTTCATCGCGCCTGCCCTGCAGGTTGTGGGTGCGGGTGCGGGTGCGGGTGCTGGTGCTGGTGCGTTTGCGCACCGGGGCAAGGGGCAGGCAGGAAAGGCATGTCGGCAGGATTGGGCTAGGCAGCAATGGCAAGAGGATGGCAGGACTCTGGCCGCGATCTTCCCACGGCTCCCCCGGCTCGCCGGAATGCCGTCCTGCGCCGCCATCCATGCACGCGAGGTTCTGGCACAGTCGGGCATCCGACTCTTCAAGCCAAGGAACGTCCGCACCATGAACCTGCGCCCCCTATTGCATGACCTTGTCCGCCAACATGGCCTGGACCGCAAGGCCGCCGTGCAGCTGTTTGCACTGGCGGGATTCGAGCAGGAACCGGCTGCGCTCAGAACCCGCCTGTGGCCCGTGGTGGCCTTGCTGGGCGCGGCGCTGGGCGGGCTGGGCATCGTGCTGTGGATTGCCGCCAATTGGGAGAGCATGGGCCGCATGCAGCGCTTTGCCCTGCTGCAGGGCTTCGTGCTCGTGATGTGTCTTGGCGCGGCATGGCGCGCGGCGGCGCGCGTGCCGCTGTCGGTGCTGGCGCTGCTGGGCACGGGTGCGCTGTTCGCCTTTTTCGGGCAGACCTACCAGACGGGAGCGGACCCCTGGCAGCTGTTTGCGCTGTGGGCAGCGCTGACCCTGCCGCTGGCCCTGGCGGCGCGCAGCGATGGCGTCTGGGTGCCCTGGGTGGTGGTTGCCATGACGGGCATTGCGCTGTGGGCGCAGGCCCATACGCCGCAGTTCTGGGAGGTGGAGTCGCGCGACCTGGGCGTACATGCCGTGGCCCTGGGCGCCGCCCTTGCCATCACCGCGGTCATGGCACCGGCCCTGCGGCGCTTCACGGGCGCGGGGCTGTGGGCCTTGCGCGGCGCGGGCGCGCTGGCGCTGGCGATGATCACCTCCACCGCCATCAGCGGGCTGTTCCACAGCACGGTGGCGCCGCAGTACCCGCTGGGGCTGGTGCTGCTGGCAGGCGCGGCGGCGCTGGCGGGCCTGCGCAGGCATTTCGATATCTTTTTGCTCAGCGGTGCGGCGCTGGGCCTGAACGTGCTGCTGGTGTGCGGCCTGGTCTACCTGCTGCTGGAGAAACTGGGGGCGGACTTCACGGGCATGCTGCTGCTCGTCGGCCTGGGCGCTGCGTGCCTGCTGGCGGCCACGGTCAGCCTGGTGCTTCGAATGTCACGCAACGCGGAAGGAGGCCTTCAATGAGCCACGAACACGACACCCTGCTGCGCCAGGCCGTGGACCAGGGCATCCTGCCGCCTGCCGCCTTGCAGGACCGCCGCCCTGCCGCCAACGACCGCCATTGGGCGGTGGTGCTGCTCACGGCGCTGGGCGCCTGGCTGGCCCTTCTGCCCTTGCTGATTCTGTTTGCGTTTGCCCTGTCCGACTGGATAGAGCGCGGCGCCGGCACCTATGTGATCGGCGCCATGATGCTGGCCGCAGCCGTGGCCGTGCTGCGCGCCGAGGAGCTGCCCGTCTTCCTGGAGCAGCTGGCCCTGCCTGCCATGCTGACCGGCGCCGGCCTGCTGGGCTTTGGCCTGGCGCGCGACCTGTCGGGGCAGGCTGCGGGCGCGATAGGCCTGGTCATTGCGCTGGCCTGCACGGCCGCCATTCCAAGGCCCTGGCTGCGCGTGCTGCTGGGCGCCGCCTGCGCGCTGCTGTTTTGCACCATGCTCTGGCCGGACAACGATCCATCCACCCTGTACGCAGGCCTGCCGACCTGGGTCATCGTGCATGCGGCGCTGCTGCTCTGGATGCTGCTGCTGGCAGCCCAGTGGCGCGCGCTGGGGCAGTCTGCGGCACAGACCCGCATGGCGGCGGCGCTGGAGCCCTTTGCCACGGGCTGGCTGCTGGCGGTGCTGGCTGGCCTGGCCTTTCTGTCCGGCAGGAGCTTCATGGTGGCCGGCGTGCTGGGCGGCGGCCTGGCGGGCGAGCTGGCGCAGGAAGCCGCCCCGAACATCTCCATGGGCGTTCTGACGCAGGCCGGCTCGGCCGTGCTGGCCCTGGCAGCCGCCTGGTTCGCTCAGCGCGCATGGCCCACGCTGCGGCAGCCGCGCGCCGCCGTGGCTGCCGTGGTGCTGGCCGTGCTGAGTGCCTTCCTGCCCTGGCTGGGCGCCTGCCTGCTGGCGCTGGCGGTGACCGGCACCAGCGGCCGCTGGCGGCAGGCCGCAGCGGCCGCCCTGGCTGCGGCCTGGATCGTGGGCAGCTTCTACTACCAGCTGGCCTGGCCATTGGCGACGAAGGCCATGGTGCTGGCCGGCTGCGGCGCCTTGCTGGGCCTGCTGGCCTGGGCAGGGCCGCGCGCCGCATCCCTGCCAGGCAGCGCGGAGACCGCCGCCGCATCGCGCGCCGCGCCCCTGCAGCGCTGGGCGCCGTGGCTGGTGGTGCTGACGGCGGCCTGCACGCTGGCGGTGGCCAATATCGGCATTGCGCAGAAGGAACGCACCATCGCCCAGGGCCGCAAGGTGTTCGTGGAACTGGCGCCGGTGGACCCGCGCTCCCTGATGCAGGGCGACTACATGCGCCTGAACTTCCGCCTGCCTTCCGAGGACAGGGACGTGGAGAAAGAGAACCTGCGCAGCGGACGCCTCTACGCCATCGGCAAGCTCGATGAGCAGGGCGTGGTGCAGTGGCTGCGCTCCGGCACGGCCAGCGAGCCGCTGGCGCCCGGCGAGCAGCGCTTTGAACTCACCCCGCGCGGCGGCCGGTGGACGCTGGTGACCGATGCCTGGTACTTCCGCGAAGGCGATGGCCAGCGCTGGGAGCAGGCCCGCTACGGCGAGTTCCGCGTGGAGCCCGACGGGCGTGCGCTGCTGGTGGGCATGGCTGACGCGCAACTGCGCCCCATCGTGCCCTGAATGCAGCTCACTCGAAACTGTCGCCCTCGGCCAGCGGCGCATGCCGGTAGCTGGCCGGCGTGCGGCTGAGCTTGACGGGCGCGCCCAGGCCCCGGTAGCCGCCCTCCATCTCCACCACCATCTCGCGGTGCAGGGTATGCGGGTGGTTGAGCGCCGCATCCACGCCCAGCACGGGTGCGGCGGGCACGCCGATGGCCATCAGCGCATCGGCCAGGGCGGGGCCGTCGCTGGCCTGCAGGGCCTGCTCCAGCAGCGGCTTGAGCGCATCGCGGTGGTGGGAACGCTGGCCGGCCGTGGCAAAGCGCTCGTCGGCCACCAGTTGCGGGCATCCCAGGTGCTCGCACAGCAGGCGGAACTGGCGGTCGTTGCCCACGGCCAGGAAGACCGGCGTGGTGCCCGTGGCAAAGCTGTCGTAGGGATAGATGTTGGGATGGGCATTGCCCGAGCGCCCCGGCGTCCTGCCGCTCATGAACCAGTTGCCCGCATGCGGGTGCAGCAGCGAGATGCCGCTGTCGTACAGCGAGACATCGACCAGCTGGCCCAGACCGCTGCGCTGGCGCTCCTGCAGCGCCAGCAGCACGCCGATGACGCCGTTCATGCCCGTGACCATGTCCACCACGGGCAGGCCCACGCGCAGCGGATCGCCGCCGGCCTCGCCGTTGACGCTCATCAGCCCCGTCATGGCCTGAATGGCCGCGTCATAGCCGGGCCAGGCGCCCAGCGGGCCATCGGCGCCGAAGCCGCTGACGCGGCACCAGATGAGGCGCGGAAAGCGCTCGCGCACCTGCTCCCAGCCAATGCCCCACTTTTCCATGGTGCCGATCTTGAAGTTCTCCACCACCACGTCGGCCTGCTCCATCAGCGCCAGCACGGCCTGCTGCCCTTCAGACTGCGACAGGTCCAGGAACTGCAGCCGCTTGTTGCGGTTCAGGCCCCGGTAGTAGGAGGACACACCGTCCTGGAACGGTGGCCCCCAGGCGCGCGTATCGTCGCCCTGCGGCGGCTCCACCTTGAGCACGTCGGCACCGTGGTCGCCCAGGATCTGGCCGCACAGCGGGCCACCAAGAATGCGGGAGAGGTCGAGGACACGGATGCCCTGAAGGGCACCATTGGCTCTGCTCATAAAGTTTCTTTCTTCATTGGCACAAGGTGCAAGACTGGCGTGCTTCAAGCCACCGGGGCGCTCAGCAAGGGCCGCCCCGCAGCGAAGGCGCCGTCCCACTCCCGCGTGCGAGAGAGGGGGAAGCGGCGTAGCCGCTCAGGGGGTGTTCTCCATCTATTCAATCCAGTTTGGCGCCGGAGGCATCGACCACGGCCTTCCACTTGGTCACCTCCTGCGCGATGAAGGTCGACAGCCCCGCTGGCGACAGATCCGATGCCGGCTCCAGCCCCTGGTCGGCAAAGGTCTTGCGGATGCGCTCGCTGCCCAGGGCCTTGCGGAAGGCCGCGTTCAGCGTCTCGATGCGGTCGGCCGGCGTGCCGGCCGGTGCCACCACGCCGAAGAACACGCTCACGTCGTAGCCGGGCAGGCCCTGCTCGGCGATGGTGGGGATGTCGGGCATGGCCTGGGAGCGCTTTTCCGTGGCCACGCCAATGGCCTTGAACTTGCCGGCCTTGATGTAGGGCATGGCGGTGAGGATGTCGGTGAAGGTCATGTTCACCTGCCCCGCAAGCAGGTCGTTGAGCGCCGGGCCCGTGCCCTTGTAGGGGATGTGCTGCAGCGAGGTGCCGGCCATCTTGTTGAACAGCACGCCGGCCAGGTGCGAGGAGGCACCGTTGCCCGAGGACGCATAGTCCAGGCTGCCCGGCTTGGCCTTGTCCTGCGCGATCAGCTCCTGCACGGTGGTGGCCTTGGTCGCCGGATTGACCACCAGCACATTGGGCAGGTGGCCCACGCGGATGATGGGCGCGAAGCTGGTCTGCGGGTCGTAGTTGATCTTGCGGTACAGGTGCTTGTTGATGGCCAGCGGCCCCGAGGTGCCGAACATGATGGTGTAGCCGTCGGGCCTGGCGCGGGCCACGAAGTCGGCACCGATGTTGCCGCCCGCACCGGCCTTGTTCTCCACGATCACGCTCTGGCCCAGCGTCTCGGTCAGCGATATCGCCAGCGTGCGGGCCATGGCGTCCGTGGGCCCGCCGGGCGGGAAGGGAACGACAAAGCTGATGGGCCGCTCGGGAAAGCGTTCGGCCAGTGCGGTGGCCGGCAGCGCGGCGGTGGCGGCGAGCGCACAGGCCCACAGGAATCGGCGTTTCTGGAAGGACGGCTTCTGGTCAGTGCAAGGCATGGTGTTTGTCTCCGGTACTTGTGCGGTCATCCCTGTGGACGGGATGTGCGTTCTGGGTCGGTGCGGTCGATGGGCTCAGCGTGTCCAGCCTTCGGGCAGGTCGCCTGCCGCCAGCGGGTCGCGCGGCAGCACGCGGTGCAGCAGCACCAGCTGGGCCCAGCGCATGCGCTCGGCACTGCGTGTGCAAGAGGCCTCCCAGGCCATGGCCGTGGCCGTGAAGCAGTGGTACAGGCCCGAGGCGGCGGCGCGCGCCAGGCGGTCACCGCCCTCCTCGGCCGCGCGCAGGGCCAGGGCCGCAGCCTTGTCCATGCTGGCCGACAGCGCGGCCTTGAAGTCCGTGGCCGCCTCGATCTGAGCCAGCAGCTGGGCGGCGTGGTCACGCAGCACGGGCAGCGAGCCTTCGCGCTTGATGGCGCGGATCACGTCCAGCGCCACGATGTTGCTGGTGCCTTCCCAGATCGATCCCAGGTGGGAGTCGCGCACCAGGCGCGGATCGCTCCATTCCTCGATGTAGCCGCAGCCGCCGCGCACTTCCATGGCGTCGCCCGTGACCTTGCGCGCATCGCGGCAGGCGCGGAACTTGATCATGGGCGTGAGGATGCGCAGCAGCGCGTAGGCGCCGTCTTCGCCTGCGTCCGAACGCTGCAGCGCCTGGGCCGTCTGCAGCACCATGGTGCGGGCCTGTTCGGAGTAGATGCGCAGCTTGTCGAGCTGGCGTTGCATCAGCGGCATGTCCTGCAGGGCCTTGCCGAAGGCGCGGCGCTCGCGCGCCACGTACTCGGCCTCGGCCACGGCGCGGCGCATCAGCCCGGCCGAGCGCACGCCGTTGGACAGGCGCGAGTTGTTCACCATGTCGGCCATCTGCACGAAGCCCCGGCCCTGCTCGCCCACCAGGTAGGCGACGGCGCCGTCGAGCACGATCTCGCCGCTGGCCATGGAGCGCGTGCCCAGCTTGTGCTTGAGGCGCACGATGCGGTAGTGGTTGGCCGAGCCGTCGTCCAGCCGGCGCGGCAGCAGGAACAGCGAGATGCCCTTCATGCCCGCCGGCGCGCCTTCCACGCGCGCCAGCACCATGGCGAAGTCGGCATCGGGGTTGGAGCAGAACCACTTGTCGCCGGACAGGCGCCAGCTGCCGTCGGCGGCCGGGCGTGCCAGCGTCTGGGTGTTGGAGATGTCCGAGCCGGCCGCCTGCTCGGTCATGAACATGGCGCCCTGGGCCTGGTCCTCGAAGCGCAGCTGCGTCATGCGCGGCCAGTACTTTTCGACCAGGGCCGGCTCGCCGTACTTGCGCAGCGTGCGCGCCAGCGAGTCCGTCATGGACAGCGGGCAGCACAGGCCGAACTCGGCCTGCACGAACAGATAGGTCAGCGCGTACTTGGCCAGCGGCGGCAGCTTGCCATCCCAGCCCAGCACGCCCGTGCGGTGCGACATGACGGCCAGGCCGAACTCGCCATAGGCAATGCGCTCCATCTCCACATAGGCCGGGTGCTTGACGATGCGCTGCGCATCGCGCCCCGTGCGGTCGCGGTGCTCCAGCTCGGGCGGGTTGCGGTCGGCGGTCAGCGCCCATTCATCGAGTTCGCGGCCGGCCAGGGCGCCCATGCGCTCCAGATGGGGCTGCAGGTGCGCGTTCACCTCGGGCGGCAGATACAGCGCCAGCAGCGGCTGCAACTGCGAATCGGTGGTGTACAGATTGCTGCCGTGGCGGTCGGGCACGGCCTGGAAAGCCTGGGCGGGGGAAGACTGCATGGCGGCCAGCGCCTGCGGTTCGGGGTTCATGGTCTGTCTCCTGTGCGGGAACCGGGCCCGGGCGCATGGGCTCCGGGTCTTGGGGATGCCCCCATTCTTGGAAACAGTCCTATTCGAGTCAAATATTGATAACGTATTGATCAATAGTCAAACCGGATAGAACGCCATGGAGCTGAGACAACTGAGGTACTTTCTGGTGCTGGCCGAGGAGCTGCACTTCAGCCGCGCAGCCCAGCGCCTGTCCATCTCCCAGCCGCCGCTGAGCGTGGCCATCCGCCAGCTGGAGGAAGAGCTGGGCGCCCAGCTGTTCGAGCGCACCAGCAAGGAGGTGCGGCTCACGGCCGCCGGCAAGCACCTGCGCGTGCAGGCCCAGGACATCATGGAACAGGCCCAGCGCGTGCGCCAGGACATGCGCGCCATCGCCGACGGCGTGCAGGGCCGCATCCGGCTGGGCTTTGTGGGTTCGGCCATCTACCGCGGGCTGCCCGAGGCGCTGGAGAGCTTTCGCGCCCGGCACCCGCTGGTGCGCATCGACATGCTGGAGCTCAACAGCGCAGAGCAGATCGCCTCCCTGCAGCAGGAGCGGCTGGACCTGGGCCTGCTGCACGCCACGCGCCCCGCGCCCGGCCTGCAATCACACACCCTGGTGAGCGAGCCGTTCATGGCCTGCCTGCCCGCAGGCCATGCGCTGGCCGGCCAGCGCACGCTGCAGGTGCGCCAGCTGGCGGGTGAGCGCATGGTGCTGTTCTCGCGCCAGGTCTCGCCCGACTACCACCAGCAGATCTGGCAGATCTGCCAGAGCGAGGGCTTCACGCCCGACCTGCACCACGAGGTGCGGCACTGGCTGTCGGTGCTGTCCATGGTGTCGCTGGGCCAGGGCGTGTCCCTGGTTCCGTCCTGCCTGCAGCGCGTGGGCTTTCCGGGGCTGGCCTTCGTGCCCATCCAGGGCCGGCACCCGCAGTCGCAGATGCAGGCCATGTGGCACCCGGGCCATGTGCAGCCCCTGGTCGAATCGCTGCTGGCTCACCTGCGCGACAGCGTGGGCAGGCTGGGACAGCAGCCATAAACGCCACACCCTTGCTCAGTTCACCATGTCCAAAACTGGCGTGGCCCAAAAGCGAGGGACACCGAGCAAGGGCCGCCCCGCCGCCAGGGTGTCGTCCCCCTTGCAGGGGGAAGCCGCATAGCGGCTCAGGGGGTTTCCAACTTCATTCAAGGAGCTGCCTGAGAACGTACGGCAGGATGCCGCCGTGCCGGTAGTAGTCCACCTCGATGGGCGTGTCGATGCGCAGCTTGACCACCACGGTCTGCTTGCTGCCATCGGCACGCGTGATCACCAGCTGGGCCTCGCTTTGTGGTGCCAGGTCGGCGGCGGGAATCACTTCCACGAACTCCTCGCCCGTCAGGCCCAGGGTCTGCCAGCTGTCGGTGCCCAGGAACTGCAGCGGCAGCACGCCCATGCCGACAAGGTTGGAACGGTGGATGCGCTCGAAGCTGCGCGCCACCACGGCCTTGATGCCCAGCAGCTGCGTGCCCTTGGCGGCCCAGTCGCGGCTCGATCCCGTGCCGTATTCCTCGCCCGCGAAGATCACGGTGGCGCGGCCCTCGGCCTGGTACTTCATGGCCGCGTCGTAGATGGGCATCTTGGTGACCTGGCCCGTGCCGTCGCGGTACAGCGTCAGGCCGCCCTCCTCGCGCGAGCCATCGGCCTGTGCCGGAATCATCAGGTTCTTGATGCGCACGTTGGCAAAGGTGCCGCGCATCATCACCTCATGGTTGCCGCGCCGCGAGCCGTAGCTGTTGAAGTCGGCCTTTTGCACGCCGTGGGCCAGCAGCCACTGGCCTGCGGGCGAGCTTTCCTTGATGGAGCCGGCCGGCGAGATGTGGTCGGTGGTGATGGAGTCGCCGAACAGCGCCATCACGCGCGCGCCGTGCACCACGTAGGGGTTGGAGCCTTCGGCGCCGGCGGCACCGGCGGCAGGCGCTTCCAGCTCAAGCCGGAAGCCGTCGAAGAACGGCGGCTCGGCAATGTAGGTGCTCTCGGGCCAGGTATAGGTGGCGCCCGTCACGCCGTGGATCTTTTCCCAGAGCTTGCCGGGCTCGGAGCGCACCTTCTCGTAGTTCTCGCGGAAGGCCTTGCCGTTCATGGCGTACTTCATCAGCGCGTGGATCTCTTCGCTGGTCGGCCAGATGTCGCCCAGGTAGATGTCACGGCCGTTCTTGCCCTGGCCCACGGGCTCGGTCATCAGGTCGCGGCGCACCGTGCCGGCAATGGCATAGGCCACGACCAGGGGCGGGCTGGCCAGGAAGTTGGCCTTGATGTTGGGGTGGATGCGCGCCTCGAAGTTGCGGTTGCCCGACAGCACGGCCGCGCAGACCAGGTCGTTGCTGGTGATGGCCTCGTTGAGCTCCGGCGTGAGGTCGCCCGCGTTGCCGATGCAGGTGGTGCAGCCGTAGCCGGCCAGCGCAAAGCCCAGCTTTTCCAGGTAGGGCAGCAGGCCGGCCTCGGTCAAATACTCGGTCACCACGCGCGAGCCCGGCGCCAGAGAGGTCTTGATGTGCGGCTGCACCGTGAGCCCGGCCTTCACCGCCTTCTTGGCCAGCAGGCCGGCGGCCAGCATCACGCTGGGGTTGGAGGTGTTGGTGCAGCTGGTGATGGCGGCAATCAGCACGTCGCCGTTGGCGATGCTCAGGCGCTTGGGCGGCGTGGGGGCATCGACCGGCGCCTCGCTGTGGGCGGCCTCCAGCTTGGGCTTGTTGGCCTCCATCTCGGCCAGCGAGCGCTGCGCGCCGGGCGGATGGGCCGGCGTCTCGGGCGCCACCTCGCCCTCGCCGCCACCCCCTACGCGAAAGCTCCGGCCCAGCCGTTCGATCGGCTGGTTGAACCCGTTGTGCGCCGCAGGGGCGCTGAACAGCTCATCGAACTTGGACGACACATTGCCCAGCTCGATGCGGTCCTGCGGGCGCTTGGGTCCGGCCAGGCTGGGCGCCACCGTGCCCAGGTCCAGGCGCACCACATGCGAGTAGTCGATCTCGCCGGCGGCCGGCACGCCGAACAGTTCCTGCGCGCGGAAATAGCCCTCGAAGGCCTCGATCTCGGCCTTGCTGCGGCCCGTGCCCCTGAAGTAGTCGATGGTTTTTTCATCGACGGGGAAAAAGCCCATGGTGGCGCCGTACTCGGGCGCCATGTTGCCGATGGTGGCGCGGTCGGGCAGCGCCAGGGTGCGCGTGCCTTCGCCGAAGAACTCCACGAACTTGCCCACCACCTTCTCGCGGCGCAGGATCTCGGTCACCGACAGCACCAGGTCGGTGGCCGTCACGCCCTCGCGCAGCTGGCCCGACAGCTCGAAGCCCACCACATCGGGCGTGAGGAAGTACACGGGCTGGCCCAGCATGGCCGCCTCGGCCTCGATGCCGCCCACGCCCCAGCCCACCACGCCGATGCCGTTGATCATGGTCGTGTGGCTGTCCGTGCCCACCAGGGTGTCGGGGTAGTGCACGCCGTCCTTGGTCTTGTGCACGCCGCGCGCCAGGTACTCCAGGTTCACCTGGTGGACGATGCCGAAGCCCGGCGGCACCACGCCGAAGGTGTCGAAGGCCTGCATGCCCCACTTCATGAACTGGTAGCGCTCCTTGTTGCGCTGGAACTCCAGCTTCATGTTCAGGTCCAGCGCCTTCTTGGTGCCGAAGTAGTCCACCATGATGGAGTGGTCCACCACCAGGTCCACGGGCACCAGCGGCTCGATGGACTTGGGCTTCTTGCCCAGCCTGGCGGCCGTGCTGCGCATGGCGGCCAGGTCGGCCAGCAGCGGTACGCCCGTGAAGTCCTGCAGCACCACGCGCGATACCACGAAGGGGATCTCGTCCACGCGCTCGGCCTGGGGCTTCCAGTTCGCCAGCTGCTCCACATGCTCGCGCGTCACCTTGTTGCCATCGCAGTTGCGCAGCACGGACTCCAGCACGATGCGCAGCGACACGGGCAATCGCCGGACCTGTGGATATTGCCTTGCCAGTTCAGGCAGGGAGAAGAACTTGCCCTTCTTGCCCCCCGCCGCAGCAAAGGATTTGAGGGTGTTTTCATATTCGTGGCGCATCGTGAGACTCCTGGATGAAACTCTGGGAAGGCACATGCGCGCCGCCTTTTCCGGGCTGCTGGGCATGCACCAAGACTCTGATTTCCATTGTGCCCAGAAGTGCCCGCGGATGCTGTGGTCCATTGGCGATAGTCACACGCGGACAACGCTGTCCGCGCGGCAAAAGCGGCAGGCTTTCACGGGGCTGTCATCGAACCGGCCACAGGCTCTGTGCCACAATCCGCTCCAACCCCCTGTCACGGGGCCGGTGCTTGAAAACACCTTTTCCAAGACTAGCGGTGCAGCCTCCCCGTCAGCGAGGCTTTGTCACGTCTGAATCCTGTATTCGTGGGCGCTTGCCCACGTCTGTGCGATTTCGGGCGGGATGGGGCTCACCGCAAGGCTGCCCGCACGACTAGTCTCGTGTTTTCAACATCCCGCCCACCTGCCTGCGCTTGAAAACGCAACCCGGTGGTCTCAAGCCTCGACTAGGAGCACGGAAGCATGCGCAACGTTTGCCTTTCCACGGCCTCTCTCAATCTTGCACGGAGAGCCGAGCCATGACACCCAGACCCCCACCCAGCGCCGAGCATTTCACCCAGGTCGTGACCGAGGTGGACCGCCTGGTCCAGCAAGGCTGTGCCGAGATCTCGGCGCTCTCCCGCATGGCCCTGCTGTGGCTGGAAACGCCCGAGACCAGCAACCGCCTGGACGTGCTCGCCAGCGCCCTGCGCACCATCCGCAACAGCGCCGACATGCTGGCCAGCGAAACCAGCGGCGAAGTCGTCGCCGTGGGCTGCTCCCACCACGTCAAAAGCAGCACAGCCCCCTGAACCGGGCCGAGCGCAGCAAAGGCCCGAGCCCACTCCCCGTATGTCAGCGCCTGTGTCGGGCCGCCTGCGGGGTTGCAGTCCTGCCGAAGGACAGGACTGCTTCGTCAACTGACTCGCCGCAGTTGTCTGAACGGAGCGCGCAGCGCGCAGTGAGTTCTGCGGCGAACCCCGCAGGCGGCCCGACGCAGGTTGCCCCGCAGCGAAGCGAAGGGGTCGCGGGCATTCGGGTCGCCTTCTTTGATCTGACCTTTCTTGGCGAATCAAGAAAGGGCAGTCGGCTGCCGGGCCGAGACCCGGCCTCGAAAAACAACGGCCCGGCAGGGTCAAAACAAGCCCGCTGTAGTCATGACATGGCAACACGCGCACCGCCAACCACATCGCGCGTGCGCCTCAACCCAGTCCACTGCAACTCAGCCAACACCACCACCACCACCGCCTGGGCCAACACCCACGCCACCCCCCAGGCAGACAACCCCAACCCACCAAACGCCAACAGCGCAACACAGCCCACAGCCCACCCCAAATTCCCCACAACCACCAGCCCGATCAACCGCCGCGGCACAGGCGAGCGCGCCGCCATCCACGCAGCCAGCAGCGCATAGCCCAGCAAAAACCAGCCTGTGGACTGCAGCAGCGCCAGAGGCAACCCCGTCACATCCGACAGCGGCTGCCCCGCCACCAGTTGCAAGGCGCCCGAGGCGGCGCAGGAAGCAGCATCGGCCCACATCACGCGGGGCAGGAAACGGGGGGAAGCAAACATCGACATGGCGAACTCCTTGAGAGCAACAGGCACACACCGTGCATGCCATGGACTGCATGGTCCGCCGCAGGCTGCACAGGGTCGATAACCTCGCAGGTCATGGCCGGCACGCCGGCCCCGCCGCTACGATGCGGACCATGACCTCCACCGCCCATCCACCGTCCGCGCGCTCGCCCTTCGGCGACCATCTGCGCCACTGGCGCCAGCACCGCCGCCTGAGCCAGCAGGGCCTGGCGCTGGAGGCCGAGATCTCCACGCGCCACCTGAGCTATGTGGAAACCGGCCGCGCCCAGCCCAGCCGCGAGATGGTGCTGCGCCTGGTGGAGCGCCTGGGCGTGCCGCTGCGCGAGCGCAACGCGCTGCTGGTGGCCGCAGGCTATGCGCCCATGTACCAGGCCCGGCCGCTGGACCACCCGGACCTGGCCGCCGCGCGCCAGGCCGTGGACCTGGTGCTCAAGGGCCACGAACCCAATCCCGCCCTGGCCGTGGACCGGCACTGGAACCTGGTGGCCGCCAACGCCATCGTGCCGCTGCTGCTGGCCGGCGTGGCGCCCTGGCTGCTGGAGCCGCCCGTCAATGTGCTGCGCCTGAGCCTGCACCCCGAAGGCCTGGGCCCGCGCCTGGCCAACGCAGCCCATTGGCGCGCGCATCTGCTGCACCGCCTGCAGCAGCAGATTGCCGCCACGTCGGATACGCAGTTGCAGGCGCTGCACGACGAGATTGCCGCCTACCCGTTCAAGGAAGATGAAGCGGACTCACATGGCGCAGCACTTGCCAGCCACATCGCCGTGCCCTTCGCGCTGGACACCGACCATGGCCGCCTGAACTTCATCAGCACCATCACCATCTTCGGCACGCCGGTGGATGTGACCCTGCAGGAGCTGGCCGTGGAGTCGTTCTTTCCGGCGGATGCGCAGACGCAGGAGGTGCTGGGGCGGTTGAGGCAGGCTGCGTAAACCGGAAAGTACAGAGCCAGAAAGCAGCAAAGCCCGCCGAAGCGGGCTTTGCTCATGGAGCCGGATCAGGCCGGACTCAGGCGCTCACGCCCCTGGCCACGTCCGCGTACTCTTCGATCTGGTCGAAGTTCATGTAGCGGTAGACGCTGGACTTGTCGGCATCGATCACGCCCATTTCCTTGAGGTATTCCTCCTTGGTGGGCAGCTTGCCCAGGCGCGATGCGATGGCGGCCAGCTCGGCCGAGCCCAGGAACACGTTGGTGTTCTTGCCCAGGCGGTTGGGGAAGTTGCGGGTCGAGGTGGAGATCACCGTCGCGCCTTCGCGGACCTGGGCCTGGTTGCCCATGCACAGCGAGCAGCCCGGCATTTCGGTGCGGGCACCGGCCGTGCCGAAGGCGGCGTAGTGGCCTTCCTTGATCAGCTCGTTCTGGTCCATCTTGGTGGGCGGAGCCACCCACAGCTTGACGGGGATGTCGCGCTGGCCGCCCAGCAGCTTGGCTGCTGCGCGGAAGTGGCCGATGTTGGTCATGCACGAACCGATGAAGGCTTCATCGATCTTGGTGCCGGCCACTTCGGACAGGAACTTGGCGTCATCGGGATCGTTGGGGCAGCAGACAATGGGTTCCTTGATGTCGGCCAGGTCGATCTCGAACACGGCAGCGTATTCGGCGTCCTTGTCGGCTTCGAGCAGGTCGGGCTTGGCCAGCCAGGCTTCGACCTTCTCGATGCGGCGCTGCAGCGTCTTGGCGTCAGCGTAGCCGTCGGCGATCATGTTCTTCATCAGAACGATGTTCGAGGTCAGGTACTCCTTGATCGGCTCGGGGTTGAGCTTGATCGTGCAGCCGGCAGCCGAGCGCTCGGCCGAGGCGTCGGACAGCTCGAAAGCCTGTTCCACCTTCAGGTCGGGCAGACCTTCGATTTCCAGGATGCGGCCCGAGAAGATGTTCTTCTTGCCGGCCTTGGCCACGGTCAGTGCGCCTGCCTTGATGGCGTACAGCGGAATGGCATGCACGAGGTCACGCAGGGTGACGCCGGGCTGCATTTCGCCCTTGAAGCGCACGAGCACGGACTCGGGCATGTCCAGGGGCATCACGCCCGTGGCAGCGCCGAAGGCCACCAGGCCGGAACCTGCGGGGAAGGAGATGCCGATGGGGAAGCGCGTGTGCGAGTCGCCGCCCGTGCCCACGGTGTCGGGCAGCAGCAGGCGGTTGAGCCAGGAGTGGATCACGCCGTCACCGGGACGCAGGGCCACGCCGCCGCGGTTGCTGATGAAGGCAGGCAGCTCGCGGTGCGTCTTGACGTCCACGGGCTTGGGGTAGGCAGCCGTGTGGCAGAAGGACTGCATGACCATGTCGGCCGAGAAGCCCAGGCAGGCCAGGTCCTTGAGCTCGTCGCGGGTCATGGGGCCGGTGGTGTCCTGCGAACCCACGGTGGTCATGCGCGGCTCGCAGTAGGTACCGGGGCGCACGCCCTGGCCTTCCGGCAGGCCGACGGCGCGGCCGACCATCTTCTGGGCCAGCGTGAAGCCGGCGTTCGAAGCAGCGGGCGCCTGGGGCAGGCGGAACACGGTGGATGCGGACAGGCCCAGGAACTCGCGGGCCTTGGCGGTCAGCGAACGGCCGATGATCAGGTTGATGCGGCCGCCGGCGCGCACTTCGTCGAACAGCACGTCGCTCTTGAGCTGGAACTCGGCGACGGTTTCGCCGTTCTTGACCAGCTTGCCGTCATAGGGCAGCACGTCGATGACGTCGCCCATCTCCAGCTTGGTGACATCGACTTCGATGGGCAGCGAGCCCGAATCTTCCTGCGTGTTGAAGAAGATGGGAGCGATCTTGCCGCCCAGGGTCACGCCGCCGAAGCGCTTGTTGGGCACGAAGGGGATGTCCTGGCCCGTGGCCCAGACGATGGAGTTGGTGGCCGACTTGCGCGAGGAGCCGGTGCCGACCACGTCGCCCACGTAGGCGACCAGGTGGCCCTTCTTCTTGAGGTCGTCGATGAACTGCATCGGGCCGCGCTTGCCGTCTTCCTCGGGCTTGAAGGCCGCGTCGGGACGGGTGTTCTTGAGCATGGCCAGGTAGTGCAGCGGGATGTCCGGACGGCTCCAGGCATCGGGCGCGGGCGACAGGTCGTCGGTGTTGGTCTCGCCGGGCACCTTGAAGACGGTGACGGTGATCTTCTTGTCCACTTCGGGGCGCGAGGTGAACCACTCGGCGTCAGCCCAGCTCTTCATGACTTCCTGGGCCTTGGCGTTGCCGGCCTTGGCCTTGGTGGCCACGTCGTTGAAGAAGTCGAACATCAGCAGCGTCTTCTTCAGCGCATCGGCGGCCACTCCGGCGACTTCGGCGTCGTCCAGCAGCTCGATCAGGGGATGCACGTTGTAGCCGCCCACCATGGTGCCCAGCAGCTCGGTAGCCTTGGCCTTGGAGATGAGAGCCACCTGGATGTCACCGTGGGCCACGGCTGCCAGGAAGCTGGCCTTGACCTTGGCGGCATCGTCCACGCCCGGAGGAACGCGGTGCGTGAGCAGGTCGAGCAGGAAGGCGTCCTCGCCAGCGGGCGGGTTCTTGATCAGCTCGATCAGTTCGGCAACCTGCTTGGCTTCCAGCGGCAGCGGGGGGATACCGAGCGCGGCGCGTTCGGCCACGTGGTCACGGTAGGCTTTCAACATGATTCTCTCTCCATGGTTTTCTAAAGTGGGGCTGCTTGCGGGACGCTCAGGTCCGGGCCTGGATTACTGGCCGGCGGGCTTGGGCGCTTCCAGCAGGCTGGGAGGCGGGTTCTTCTTGATGGCCTCGGCCACCTGAAGCTGATCGGGGCTCATGCATTCGTCGGCCAGGCGCTGGCCGACCTTCTGGTTCATGAGCATCGATTTGTTGGCGATCTGCAGCCAGACGGCGCCGGCATGCTTGTCTTCCAGGCGCACGGTGCCGGTCGAGGTCTTGACGGGCGACATGTGGTACTTGAAGCCCTTGCCGTCGATGTTGAAGTAACCCGGGTTGGCCTGGTCGGCCGTCACATTGACGAAGGCGCCCAGCTCGCAGGGGATGCGGCCGGTGTGCACGCGCTCGGAAATGGCCAGGTCTTCGGCGGACAGCGGCTGCTGGGCAGCAACCGCCACGGCGGCTGCACCGCCGACAGCGGCGGCGCCGGCAGCGGCCTTGGCCGTGGTCTTGGCGGCGGGCTTCTTGGCGGGTGCCTTTTTGGCTGCAGGCTTGGCGGCGGCCTTGGCCGGAGCCTTCTTGGCGGTGTCGGCGGTGGTCGCGCCCTGGGCCAAGGCCATCAGGGGTGCTGCGATCAGGATGGAGGCGATAACTGTCTTCATGCGTTGGGCTCCTGCAAATTCCCTGTGCGGGCTAGGCAAGTGATTCTGATGCAAACCAGGGCTGCACCTGTGGGGGCAGCGCCTGGCCGGTCTGGTGGGCACGTGTGAGCAACTGCCAGAAATAGCGGTAGCTCGCCCGGTCATGTAATACACCATCCACGCTGACGGGCGCCCAATCGGCGGCCTCGGCGGCGGTAAGTATTTGTGCGGCCTGCGCCACTTCGTCGGCCTGGGGCGCGAAGGCGGCGAGGATGGGGCGGATCTGGTCCGGGTGGATGCTCCACATGCGGGTATAGCCGAGCCGCCGTGACGCCTGTGTGGCAGCGGCCTGCAGCGCCTGTGGATTCCTGAATTCGGTGACCACGCAGTGCGAAGGCACCTTGCCGTGCGCGTGGCAGGCGGCCGCGATCTCCAGCTTGGCACGCACGACCAGCGGATGGTCGAACTGGCCGGCCGAGCCCATGGCCGAGGCGGGAATCGCGCCGCCATGGGCCGAGACGAAGTCCATCAGGCCGAAGGAAATGCTCTGCACGCGCGGGTGCGCGGCAATGTCGAAGGCACGGTGCACGGCGGCGGGCGACTCGATGAGCACATGCAGCGGCAGTTCGCGGCAGCCCAGTCGGCCCAGATGCCGCTCGGCCAGCAGCACGTCGTCCACGCTTTCCACCTTGGGCAGCATGAGGTGGCACAGGCGGTCGCCGGCCTCGCCGACGATGATGTCCAGGTCCTGCGCGAAGCTGGCGTGGTCCACTGCATGCACGCGCGCAGCCACGCGGGCACCGGGCGCGGCATCGCGCGCCAGCGAGGCCACCAGGCGCGCATGGGCCGCCTCATGGCCCACGGGGGCGCCATCTTCACAGTCCAGCGTGACGTCGAAGACGCAGGTGCCGAACTCGGCCATCATCTCGGCCTGCAGCTGCAGGCTCTTGCGCATGCGCACTTCCACGCCGCTGTAATGGTCGCAGACGGGCAGGTGCAGGGCACCGCCCTGCGCATCGAGCAGCACCTGGGCCGGGTGTGCGCGAGAGGGTATGGACGTGGCGGCGGTCATGGCTTGCGCTGGGCGACGATGAACAGGCGGGGGAAGGCCAGCAGGCGCCGGCCGTCGGCGCGCACGCCGTAGGCGGCGTCCACGCGGTTTTCGTATTCGGTGAGGAAGTCGGCCTGCAGGGCTTCGGGCAGGCCCTCGACGAAGGGCTTGAGGCCGGTGCCGCGCAGCCACTGGACGATGGCGCCGGCCGAGTCCATCGGATGCTGGTAGACGGTATGCCAGACATCGACGGCGCCGGCCTCGACGCCGGCCTGCTCCTGCGGGCCGGCCAGCAGGTCGTAGTAGCTGCGGATGGGCAGGATGTCGGCCCGCACCTTGGCGGCATCGCCGATGTAGGCGGCAAACTTGGGCAGGCTGGCGATCTCGCGCATCACGCGGTGCGTGGCCTCCTGCCGGTTGTCGGGCATCTGTATCGCCAGCACGCCCCCTGGCGCCAGTTGGGCGAACAGGCGGGGTATCAGCGTTTCATGCTCCCCCACCCACTGGAGGGAGGCATTGGCATAAATCAGGTCGGGAGCGCTCTCGCCGGGGGCTGGCGTCCAGGAAGCAATGTCGGCCAGCGCGAAGCGGGCCTCAGGCAGATGCTGGCGCGCGGTGGCCAGCATCGCCTGGGAGTTGTCTATGCCGGTGATCGTGGCACCGGCATAGCGCTGTGCAAGCAGCTCGGTGGAATTGCCCGGCCCGCATCCCAGGTCCACCACATGGCGGGCCTGGGCCAAGGGCACACGCGCCAGCAGCTCGGCTGCGGGGCGCGTTCGCTCATTGGCGAAACGCAGGTAAAGCGCGGGATTCCAGTCGAGCATGGCTTGCCGGCGGCTTACAGCAGGTGCTTGACGCCGTCCTGTTCGCCTTGCAGCTCGGCCAGGGTCTTGTCGATGCACTCTTGCGAGAAGGCGTCGATTTCCAGGCCTTCGACGATCTTGTACTCGCCGTTCTCGGTGGTGACCGGGAAGCCGAAGACGATGCCGGCGGGGATGCCGTATTCGCCGTTGGAGGGCACGCCCATGGTGACCCATTCGCCGCCCGAGCCCAGGGCCCAGTCGCGCATGTGGTCGATGGCAGCGTTGGCAGCCGAGGCAGCCGAGGACAGGCCGCGGGCGGCAATGATGGCGGCGCCACGCTTGCCGACGGTGGGCAGGAACACGTCCTTGTTCCAGGCCTGGTCGTTGATCTTGGCCTTGACGCTTTCACCGTTGACGGTGGCGAAGCGGTAGTCGGCGTACATCGTGGGCGAGTGGTTGCCCCAGACGGTCAGCTTGCGGATGTCGCCCACCTTGAAGCCGGCCTTGGCAGCCAGTTGCGAGGCAGCGCGGTTGTGGTCCAGGCGCAGCATGGCGGTGAAGTTCTTGGCCGGCAGGTCCGGAGCCGACTTCATGGCGATGTAGGCGTTGGTGTTGGCGGGGTTGCCGACGACCAGCACCTTCACGTTGCGCGAGGCCACGGCGTTCAGCGCCTTGCCCTGGGCCGTGAAGATCTGTGCGTTGGCAGCCAGCAGGTCGGCACGTTCCATGCCGGGGCCGCGGGGACGCGCGCCGACCAGCAGGGCGTAGTCGGTGTCCTTGAAGGCTTGCAGGGGGTCGGAGTGGGCTTCGATGCCGGCCAGCAGGGGGAAGGCGCAGTCTTCGAGTTCCATGATCACGCCCTTGAGCGCGTTCTGGGCCTTCTCGTCGGGAATCTCCAGCAGTTGCAGAATGACGGGCTGGTCCTTACCCAGCATTTCGCCGGAGGCGATGCGGAACAGCAGGGCGTAACCAATTTGACCGGCGGCACCGGTGACGGCGACACGAACGGGCTTCTTGCTCATGATGAAACTCCAGGGATGGGGAAAAAATCAGGTGTTATCGGCGCCAGGTCGCACCAGCGTCAGAAACCAGCAGCCCGTGCTCCGCAAACAACGCGAAAGTGTACTCCCGATTTCGAAGCCCGGTCAATTTGTCTTATGTCTTATATAAGATATGATCGACGTCTGTTTCCAAGTCTTTCATCTGCGTCGCCGGGAGCCTCCCCACCCCGAACTTTTCCATGCCAGTCCTGCCTCCCCTCGCCTCAGACAACGCCGCTCCCACCATCGGCGCGGGCGCATCGACCCCGGCCTTCAGCCCTTTGTATCAGCAGATCAAGGGACTGATACTGCAAAGCCTTGAAGCAGGCGAATGGCGGCCCGGCGAACTGATTCCCAGCGAAATGGAGTTGGCGGCGCGCTTTCGCGTGAGCCAGGGCACGGTGCGCAAGGCCATCGACGAGCTGGCCGCGGAGAATCTGGTGATGCGCCGCCAGGGCAAAGGCACCTTCGTGGCCACCCACGCGGCCCAGCATGTGCAGTACCGCTTCCTCAAGCTGCAGCCGGACGGCGGCGACCAGCAGGGCGAGGGCCGTGCCGAGCGCCGCATCATCGACTGCCGGCGCCTGCGCGCATCGGCGGACGTGGCGCGCGGCCTGGCGCTGCGCAGCGGCGACGCCGTGATGCATGTGCGCCGCGTGCTGTCGTTCTCCGCAATCCCGACCATTTTGGAAGACATCTGGCTGCCGGGCCACGCCTTCAAGGGCCTGACGGCCGAGCAGATGTCCGCCTACCAGGGCCCCACCTACGCCATGTTCGAGCTGGACTACGGTGTGCGCATGGTGCGCGCCGACGAAAAGATCCGCGCCGTCCTGCCCGAGGCAGAACAGGCCCTGCTGCTGGATGTCCCCAGCACCACGCCCCTGCTGAGCGTGGAGCGCACCGCTTACACATACAACGATGTTCCCATGGAGTTACGCCGTGGCCTGTACCGCACCGACACCCATCACTACCGCAACGCGCTGAGCTGAACGATCCGTTCCCCAGAGAAGCGGGCGAAAATACGCAATTCCCAGCAAAGCTGTTTTTATTGCATTGCAATAGAATTTTGCATCGCCGCCCCTGAGCGATTACGAAGCAGTTACATCCACGAAAGTACCCTGCCATGACTGAGCAAGCCAAAAAGCGGCCAGAGTTCCGCAACATCAACTTCTTCAAGGACCTCCCCACCTACCGGTTGCCGCCGGCCGGCATCGTGTCCATCCTGCACCGCATCAGCGGCCTGCTGATGTTCATCCTGCTGCCTTTCATCCTGTGGATGATGGACATGTCGCTGACTTCGGAGATCTCCTTCGACGGCTTCACCTCGGTTTTCGCGGGTCCCTTCGGATGGTTCCTCAAGCTCGTGTGCCTGGCATTGATCTGGGCCTACCTGCACCACTTTTGCGCCGGCGTCCGCCACCTGTTCATGGATGTGAACCACCACGCCGTCAACAAGCAGTTCGGCAAGTCCTCGGCCCTGGTGGTGCTGGTCCTGAGCGTTGGCCTGACCCTGATCCTGGGTGCCAAGCTGTTCGGCCTGTACTGATTCACGATCTCTCCCTCACGATAAGGAAAAAGAACCATGTCCGTGAATTACGGCTCCAAGCGCACCGTGGTCGGTGCGCACTACGGCATCCGCGACTGGATGGTGCAGCGCGTCACCGGCGTGCTGATGGCACTGTTCACCATCGTGCTGCTGGCCAAGCTGATCTTCAGCACCGGCTCCGTCGGCTATGACCTGTGGGCCGGCATCTTTGCCCCGCAGTGGATGAAGTTCCTGACCTTCGCCGTGATCGTCTCGCTGGCCTGGCACGTCTGGGTCGGCGTGCGCGACATCTGGATGGACTACGTCAAGCCCGTGGGCCTGCGCCTGGTGCTGAACGTTTTCACCCTGGTCTGGCTGGTCGGCTGCGCCGGCTGGGGCATCCAGATCCTGTGGCGTATCTGATAGAGACGCGGTCTCCACGATTGAAGGTTAAGAATGAGCTACTCCAAAGCAAACATCACCAAGCGCAAGTTTGACGTCGTCATCGTCGGCGCTGGCGGCTCCGGCCTGCGTGCCGCGCTGGAACTGTCGCGCGCCGGCCTGTCCGTGGCCTCGCTGTCCAAGGTCTTCCCCACGCGCTCGCACACCGTGGCTGCGCAGGGCGGCGTGTCCGCTTCGCTGGGCAACATGAGCGAGGACAACTGGCACTACCACTTCTACGACACCATCAAGGGCTCCGACTGGCTCGGCGACCAGGATGCCATCGAGTTCATGTGCCGCGAAGCGCCCAACGTCGTGATCGAGCTGGAACACTTCGGCATGCCGTTCGACCGCAACCCCGACGGCACCATCTACCAGCGTCCCTTCGGCGGCCACACGGCCAACTACGGTGAAAAGCCCGTGCAGCGCGCCTGCGCCGCGGCCGACCGTACCGGCCACGCCATGCTGCACACGCTGTACCAGCAGAACGTCAAGTCCAAGACCAACTTCTTCGTGGAGTGGATGGCGCTGGACCTGATCCGCAACACCCAGGGCGACGTGGTCGGCGTGACCGCCATCGAACTGGAAACCGGCGACCTGTATGAGCTGCACGCCAAGGCCGTGCTGCTGGCCACGGGTGGCGCAGGCCGCATCTTCCAGGCATCGACCAATGCCTTCATCAACACCGGCGACGGCCTGGGCATGGCTGCACGCGCAGGCATCCCGCTGCAGGACATGGAGTTCTGGCAGTTCCACCCCACCGGCGTGGCCGGCGCGGGCGTGCTGCTGACCGAAGGCTGCCGCGGTGAAGGCGCCATCCTGCTCAACAGCGAAGGCGAACGCTTCATGGAGCGCTACGCTCCCACGCTGAAGGATCTGGCACCGCGTGACTTCGTGTCCCGCTCCATGGACCAGGAAATCAAGGAAGGCCGTGGCTGTGGTCCCAACAAGGACTACATCCTGATGAAGCTGGACCACCTGGGCGCAGACACCATCCGCAAGCGCCTGCCTTCGGTGGAGGAGATCGGCCACAACTTCGCCAACGTGGACATCACCAAGGAACCGATTCCCGTGGTGCCCACCATCCACTACCAGATGGGCGGCATTCCCACCAACATCAACGGCCAGGTCGTGGTGTGGGACGGCCAGCAGAACAACGTCGTCAATGGCCTCTATGCCGTGGGCGAATGCTCGTGCGTGTCGGTGCACGGCGCCAACCGCCTGGGCACGAACTCGCTGCTGGACCTGCTGGTCTTCGGCAAGTCGGCCGGCAAGCACATCGTGCAGTTCGTCAACGGCTTCGGCGACCACAAGGCCGTGCCGGCCGATGGCTCCGAGCGCACGCTCACGCGCCTGAACCAGCTCGACGACTCCAAGGAAGGCACCTACGCCCAGGATCTGGCTGGCGACATCCGCGCCACCATGCAGCAGCATGCCGGCGTGTTCCGCACGCAAAAGAGCATGGACGAAGGCGAAGTCAAGATCAACGCCATCCGCGAACGCGTGGGCTCCGTGACCCTCAAGGACAAGTCCAAGGTCTGGAACACCGCCCGCATGGAAGCGCTGGAAGTGGACAACCTGATCGAAGTGGCCCAGGCCACCATGATCTCGGCCGCAGCCCGCCACGAATGCCGCGGCGCCCACACCGTGTACGACTACGAGCATCCTGCCGACCACGCCGAGTTCCCGCTGGGCCGCAATGACAAGGAATGGCTCAAGCACACCCTGTGGTACAGCGCCACCAACAGCCTGGACTACAAGCCCGTGAACCTGAAGCCCCTCACGGTGGACAGCGTGCCGCCCAAGGTCCGCACGTTCTAATCCAGCAGCCCACGAGAGAACAGACAAATGAAGCGCACTTTCAAGATCTACCGCTACGACCCGGACAAGGATGCCAAGCCCTACATGCAGACCGTCGAGGTCGAGCTGGACGGCCACGAGCGCATGCTGCTGGACGCCCTGGTCAAGCTCAAGGAGATGGACCCCTCCATCTCGTTCCGCCGCTCCTGCCGCGAAGGCGTGTGCGGCTCGGACGCGATGAACATCAATGGCAAGAACGGCCTGGCCTGCCTGACGAACATGAAGACCCTGCAGGGCGACATCGTTCTCAAGCCCCTGCCCGGCCTGCCCGTGATCCGCGACCTGATCGTGGACATGACGCAGTTCTTCAAGCAGTACCACTCGATCAAGCCGTACCTGCAGAACGACAGCTTCGCGTCTCCCACCAAGGAACGCCTGCAGTCGCCTGAAGAGCGCGAAGAGCTCAACGGCCTGTACGAGTGCATTCTGTGCGCCAGCTGCTCCACCAGCTGCCCCAGCTTCTGGTGGAACCCCGACAAGTTCGTGGGCCCGGCCGGCCTGCTGCAGGCCTACCGCTTCATCGCGGACAGCCGCGACGAGGCCACGGGTGACCGCCTTGACAACCTGGAAGATCCGTACCGCCTCTTCCGTTGCCACACCATCATGAACTGCGTGGACGTGTGCCCCAAGCACCTGAACCCCACGCAGGCCATTGGCAAGATCAAGGAACTGATGGTCCGCCGGGCCATCTGATGACCATGACGAATACTCTGCTCGACGAACGCGAGCGAGACCTGCTGCGCTGGCGCTGCCGGCGTGGCCTGGTCGAGAACGACCTGTTCATCGCGCAGTTCTTCGCCACCTACGGAGACCAGCTCACGCGGAGACACGCGAGCGGTCTGTCTGCCTTGATGGACCTGGCAGACAACGACCTGATGGACCTCTTCTTGCGCCGCAAGGAGCCTGAAGGTGAACTCGATACCCAAGAAATCAGGGAAGTTCTGGAACTGGTGCGCAAGCGCAAGCCCGGTTCTCTCCCGCTAGTAGGCTAGGCAATCTAGAGAAGGAAGTTTGGAAATGAAACTCGCAGACAACAAAGCAACGCTGTCATTCAGCAACGGCGCTCCCAGCGTCGAGCTGCCCGTCTACCAGGGCAACGTCGGTCCCGACGTGGTGGACATCCGCAAGCTGTACGCGCAGACCGGCATGTTCACCTATGACCCGGGCTTCCTCTCTACCGCCTCGTGCCAGTCCGCCATCACCTACATCGATGGCGACAAGGGCGAGCTGCTGTACCGTGGCTACCCCATCGAGCAGTTGGCCAAGAACTGCGACTACCTCGAGACCTGTTACCTGCTGCTGTACGGCGAGCTGCCCAACGAGTCCGAGAAGGCCGACTTCGTCGAGCGCGTGACCAAGCACACCATGGTCAACGAGCAGATGCAGTTCTTCCTGCGTGGTTTCCGCCGTGACGCCCACCCCATGGCCGTCCTGACGGGTCTGGTCGGCGGCATGTCGGCCTTCTACCACGACAACATGGACATCAACAACGCCGAGCACCGCGACATCGCCGCGATCCGCCTGATCGCCAAGATGCCCACGCTGGTCTCCATGGCCTACAAGTACGGCATCGGTGCCCCGTACATGTACCCCAAGAACGACCTGAGCTACGCCGGCAACTTCATGCGCATGATGTTCGGCAACCCCTGCGAGGAGTTCAAGGTGAACCCCGTGGTCGAGCGCGCGCTGGACCGCATCTTCATCCTGCACGCAGACCACGAGCAAAACGCCTCCACCTCCACCGTGCGCCTGTGCGGCTCGTCGGGCACCAACCCCTTCGCCGCCATCTCGGCCGGCGTGGCCTGCCTGTGGGGCCCTGCCCACGGCGGCGCCAACGAAGCCTGCCTGAACATGCTGGAATACCTGCAGGCCAACGGCGGCGTTGCCAAGGTCGGCGAGTTCATGGAACAGGTCAAGGACAAGAACAGCGGCGTCAAGCTGATGGGCTTCGGCCACCGCGTCTACAAGAACTACGACCCCCGCGCCAAGCTCATGCAGGAAACCTGCAATGAAGTGCTGGCCGAACTGGGCCTGGAAAAGGACCCCCTGTTCGCACTGGCCAAGGAAGTCGAGAAGATCGCCCTGGAAGACGACTACTTCGTGCAGCGCAAGCTCTACCCGAACGTGGACTTCTACTCCGGCATCGTGCAGCGCGCCATCGGCGTGCCCGTGAACCTGTTCACCGGCATCTTCGCCCTGGCCCGCACCGTGGGCTGGATCGCCCAGCTCAACGAGCAGATGGCCGACCCCGAGTACAAGATCGGCCGTCCCCGCCAGCTGTTCACGGGCTCCGTGTCCCGCGACGTCAAGCCGATCGGCCAGCGCTGATCGCAGGTCCGGGCCTCAGCGGCCCGGCACCCAAAAGCCCCATGCCTTTGCATGGGGCTTTTTTCATTTGCGAGCCCACCGCTCCAGAAGGCCGCACCAGTCCTAGGAACACCATTTTCCCTATCGTGGCATGCCCATTGATTGAGCCTATCCACCTTAAGGTGGCCGTTGACCCTCCCTCAAACGGGATGGAGCCGCAGCGCAATGCCCGCTGCCATTCAACGCAACCCCGGGACTCACATGCTTGTCGAAATCAACAAGGACGGAATGCTCATCCATGCGCGCGTCAGGAATGCGCGCAGCCCCGCCATCGAGAGAGGAAAGCGGACCGCCGCCATCACCGGCATCGTCGTGCACCAGACCGATGCCAACACGGCCCGGTCTTCGCTCAACAGCTACAGGAACCCGAAGGCCAATGGGGCGCACTTGCTGATCGACAAGGACGGCACCATCTACCAGACTGCTGCCATCTATCAGCGTGCCAACCATGTGGGGCCGCTGAAGGCGAGATGCCTGCTTGTGGGGAAATGCAAGGCCAGGGACTATGAAGGAGCAGGCGTAAAGGGAATGCACCGCATCGAGATGATGAAAGCCCCTGGCGATCGCTATCCGAGCAACATGGAAGCCATAGTAAGCCGGAAGAACCTGTCCGAGGCAGAAGGCGCAAACTGGGAAATGGCACCATGAGCTTCATTTTTATTCGCACTGTGACTGTGATTTCGGCAATCGCCATGGCATCGATGCTCCATGCGGCCGATGCCAGATACCCAGTCAGGCAAGTACAGAAAATCGACATCATCGAGCCCTCAGGCGGCTCTCCTTGGGAGGACAAAAACTGGCTTGATTGCAACGATGTGATATTGACCGAAGAGGATGTGCGATATGCGCTGCAGCACATGCGCAAAATTTCAGAGAAGCACTACTTCGGTGAATATATGGAAAGAACAGGGTGTTCAGGAGGGGCGTCCGTCAAGTTCAAGAGCGGAAAAATCATTGTCATGGGAATCGAACCCACAGGACGTATTAATCTTTTCGAGGCCAACAAAAAGCTGGACCCTATTGGAGTACCCGGAAGCTTCTACGACTGCCAACCCTGCAACAAACGCAAGATGGACCTGCTGCAGGACGCCCTGGACCGCGCAACCGAACGGCGGCTCAAGGAGCTGAAGAGGCAGGGACGACTTCCTCCATGAGCCGCCTCCATTCGATCTTCTGGGCACTCATTTCGGCGATGCTCGATCCCTGGACAGGCACGTGCCACCGGCCCGGCTGCAACGGCTGGCGGCCTGGTGAACGACCTGCTGGCCGGCTGCGCCGCCTGGCCTGAGCGCCGGGGCCAAGCCCCCTGCTTCACGCAGCGGCGCGGTTTCGCCGACAATGCCCCCCCGGCCCTCGTGGCCGGCCCTTTCTTGCGCCGGGGTTCCGGCCCCAGCCACTCCCTGCACACCATGAACTTTGCCTCCCTCGGCCTGAGCCCGGCGCTGGTCTCCAGCCTCCAAGACCTGGGCCTGGTCGATCCCACGCCCATACAGACCCAGTCCATCGCCCCCGTGCTTGCGGGCCGCGACCTCTGGGCCTGTGCGCCCACGGGCTCGGGCAAGACGGCCGCCTACCTGCTGCCGCTGCTGCAGCGCTGGATGGATGGCGGCAAGGCCCAGGGTGCCCAGGGGGGCTTTGTGCGAACCCTGACCACGCTGATCGTGGTGCCCACGCGCGAGCTGGCCCAGCAGGTCGGCGAGACGCTGTCCGACCTGGGCCGCGCGCTCAAGCAGCCACCGCGCATCGGCGTGGTCTATGGCGGCGTGTCCATCAACCCGCAGATGATGATGCTGCGCGGCAGTGCCGACTTCCTGGTGGCCACGCCGGGCCGCCTGCTGGACCTGGTGGAGCACAACGCAGTGCGCCTGTCCGCCGTGCGCCACCTGGTGCTGGACGAGGCCGACCGCCTGCTGGACCTGGGCTTTCAGGAAGAGCTGCAGCGCGTGCTGGCCCTGCTGCCGAAGCAACGCCAGACCCTGCTGTTCTCGGCCACCTATCCCGATGCCGTGCAATCGCTGGCCACGGGCCTGCTGCACGATCCCGTTCAGGCCCGCGTCGATGCCGCCGAAGGCCAGGATGCCGCCAGCCCGCAAAGCATCACCCAGCGCGCCATTGCCGTGGACCGCGCGCGCCGCACGCAATTGCTGCGCCAGCTGGTGCAGGGCGACACCGCTGCGGGCACCGACCCTGTCACGCTCGAACGTGCCCTGGTCTTCGTGGCCACGCGCCACACGGCCGAACTGGTGGCTGAAAAGCTCTACAAGGCCGGCATCTTCGCCACGGCCTTCCATGGCGACCTGAGCCAGGGCGCACGCAAGGAAGCGCTGGCCGACTTCAAGGCCAAGCGCTGGCAGGTGATGATCACCACCGACCTGGCGGCGCGCGGCATCGACATCACCCAGCTGCCCCTGGTCGTCAACTACGACCTGCCACGCTCGGCCACCGACTATGTGCACCGCATCGGCCGCACGGGCCGCGCGGGCGAGGACGGCACGGCCATCAGCTTCGTGACGCCGGCCGACCAGGCGCACTGGGCGCTGATCTGCAAGCGCAACCAGCTGGACCTTGAACTGGAGCAGTTGCCGGGCTTCGAGCCCACCGAGCCCGTGCCACCGCCTCCGGTGGCGCAGGACGGCAACGGCGGCATCAAGGGCCGCCGCCCCAGCAAGAAGGACAAGCTGCGCGCCGCGGCCGCCGAAGCAGCCGAGTCCGCAAAAAAGAACTGAGCGTTTCCGGTTCAGCCCGCGCCGCCTCGCCCACCAAAGCGATCCCGATACGCCACCGGGGTAATGCCCAGGTGGCGCACGAACAGGTGGCGCAGCGCCTGCTCCGAGCCCAGGCCCACGCGCGCGGCCACGGTCTTGAGTGGGAGATGGGCCTGGCTTTCCAGCAGTTGCTTGGCCGCCTCCAGCCGCGCGCTCTCCACAAAGGCCGTGGGGCTTTGCCCGGTTTCCTGCTGGAACACGCGGCGCAGGTGGCGCTCGCTCATATGGGCCTGCTCGGCCATTTGCGCAAGGGTCAGGGGATCGGCCAGATGGGCCATCACCCACTGCTGCACGGCCTGCACGCCGCCGTGCTGCGCGGCCTGGGCCGCCAGCGGCACGCTGAACTGCGACTGGCCGCCGGGGCGCTTGAGGTACATGACCAGGTCGCGCGCCACCTCCAGCGCCAGCGCGTGGCCGAAATCCTCCTCCACCACGGCCAGGGCCAGGTCGATGCCGGCCGTCACGCCGGCCGAGGTCCACAGCTGGCGGCTGCCTGCGCCATCGCGGATTTCCTCGCGCAGGTAGATGGCATCGGCATCGACCTGCACGCGCGGATGGCGCTGGGCCAGTTGCGCCGTCACGCTCCAGTGCGTGGCCGCGCGCCGGCCGTCCAGCAAACCGGCCTCGGCCAGGAAGAAGCTGCCCGAGCACAGCGCAATCAGCCGCTGCACGCGCGGCGCCACGCGGCCCAGCCAGGCGACCAGCTCGGCCGAGCCGCCCAGCACCTGCTCGATATGGCGCGAGCCCACGACGACCACGGTGCAGCCCATGCCTGCAGCCTCCAGCCCGGCCAGCGTATGCGTGGCCTCCAGCGACATCAGCGTGTCCGAGCGCACGGGCCCTTGCCGCTGCGAGACCACGCGCACCTCGTAGCCATCGCTCTGGCCGCGCGCGCGCAGGTGCACGTTGGCATAGTCGAACACCGACATAGGCCCTATGGCCTCCAGCGCCTTGAAGCCGGGGTAGACGACAAGATCGATGCGGTGGGCGCTGGCGTGGCGGTGGTCCATGGGAAACGGCGGGCTCGGAGGCGGTCAGGGTGGAAAGAATGGGGCGGACTATACGAAAAGACGCAAGCACCCACGGCCAGCAGGCCCGGCCGACGCCGGCCACACCCCTCAGATTCGGACATATCACCTGAGGCTGCGGCCATGATGCGGCCGGGCCGCCCGGCCATGGCCTACATTCAAGGCTTCGCGGAGCGCGCGCCCTGCCGTTCCTGAGCCACCCCGACAGAAAGACACGCCCATGAAATCCAAAGCCGCCGTCGCCTTCAAGGCTGGAGAACCCCTGCAGATCGTCGAGATCGACGTGGCCCCCCCGAAGAAGGGCGAGGTCCTGATCAAGATCACCCACACCGGCGTCTGCCACACCGACGCGTTCACGCTGTCGGGCGACGACCCGGAAGGCATCTTCCCCGCCGTGCTCGGCCATGAAGGCGCAGGCATCGTCGTCGAGGTCGGCGAAGGCGTGACCAGCGTCAAGCCCGGCGACCACGTGATCCCGCTGTACACCGCAGAATGCGGCGAATGCCTGTTCTGCAAGAGCGGCAAGACCAACCTGTGCGTTTCCGTGCGCGCCACCCAGGGCAAGGGCGTGATGCCCGACGGCACCACGCGCTTTTCGTACAACGGCGAGCCCATCTACCACTACATGGGCTGCTCCACCTTCAGCGAATACACCGTGGTCGCCGAAGTCTCGCTGGCCAAGATCCACCCCGATGCCAACCCCGAGCAGGTCTGCCTGCTGGGCTGCGGCGTGACCACGGGCCTGGGTGCCGTCAAGAACACCGCCAAGGTCCAGGAAGGCGACACCGTGGCCGTGTTCGGCCTGGGCGGCATCGGCCTGGCCGTGATCCAGGGCGCCAAGCTGGCCAAGGCCGGCCGCATCATCGCTGTGGACACCAACCCCTCCAAGTTCGACCTGGCCCGCACCTTCGGCGCCACCGACTGCGTGAATCCCAAGGATTTCGACAAGCCCATCCAGCAGGTCATCGTCGAGATGACGGGCTGGGGCGTGGACCACAGCTTCGAGTGCATCGGCAACGTCAACGTGATGCGTGCCGCCCTGGAATGCGCGCATCGCGGCTGGGGCCAGTCGGTCATCATCGGCGTGGCCGGCGCGGGCCAGGAAATCTCCACACGCCCCTTCCAGCTGGTGACGGGCCGCAAGTGGCTGGGCACGGCCTTCGGCGGCGTCAAGGGCCGCAGCGAGCTGCCCGGCATGGTCGAGCAGGCCATGAGCGGCGAGATCCAGCTGGCCCCCTTCGTCACGCACACCATGGGCCTGCCGGAGATCAACGAGGCTTTTGACCTGATGCACGAAGGCAAGTCCATCCGCTCCGTCGTCGTGTACTGAAGCTCCCCCTGAGGCGCTGCGCGCCTTCCCCCGTTGCACGGCGCCTCTCTACTCGCTACGCGAGGGAGGGGGACGACGCCCTCGGCTGGGCGCCCCCGCCGCGAGGCGGCTCTTGCTCGGCGCCTCTCGCCTGGGCAGCGCCAGTTTCATGGGCCGTTGACCGTGTATAGCGTATCAACTCCCATCTTTGAATGCTGCACGCACCGCTTGCCAAGGTGCCCGTAGCATTTTTCTTTTTGAGGAACACCATGTCCGCACTGCCGCCCCTGGAACTCAAGAACGCCCATGCCTGCTTCGGCGGCGCACAGCGTTTCTACGAGCATTTCTCCGCCGAGATCGGCCTGAACATGAAGTTCTCGGTCTTCCTGCCGCCCAAGGCCGTGGCCGGCGAGAAGGTGCCCGCCGTGCTCTACCTGGCTGGGCTGACCTGCACCGAAGAGACCTTCATGACCAAGGCCGGCGCCCAGCGCCTGGCAGCCGAGCTGGGCATTGCGCTGATCGCGCCCGACACCAGCCCGCGCGGCGCAGGGCTGCCCGGCGAGGCCGATGCCTGGGACTTCGGCGTGGGCGCGGGCTTCTACCTGGATGCCACGGCCAAGCCCTGGGCGCTGCACTGGCGCATGGAAAGCTATCTGCTGGGCGAGCTGCTGCCGCTGATCGCCGCACGCCTGCCCATTGACGCGCAGCGGCTGGGCATCTTCGGCCACTCCATGGGCGGCCACGGCGCGCTCACGCTGGCGCTGCGCCATCCGGGCTGCTTCAAGAGCCTGTCGGCCTTCGCGCCCATCGCCAACCCCGTCAACTGCCCCTGGGGCCAGAAAGCCTTCTCAGGCTATCTGGGCGATGACCGCAAGGCCTGGGAAGCCCATGACGCCAGTTGCCTGATGGCCGCGCAGACCCAGGCGCCCTACCCGGCCGGCATCCTCGTGGACCAGGGCCTGGCCGACAAGTTCCTGATCGAAAAGCAGCTGCTGCCCGAAGCCTTCGAGGCCGCCTGCGCCCAGGCCGGCCAGCCGCTGACGCTGCGCCGCCACGGGGGCTACGACCACGGCTATTACTTTATCCAGAGCTTCATTGATGACCATCTGCGCCATCATGCAGAGCAGTTGAGTACCCCCTGAGGCGCTTCGCGCCTTCCCCCTGAAAGGGGGACGACAGCCTCGCTGCGGGGCGGCCCTTGCTTGCTGTCCCTGGGTTGGAGCGCGCCAGTTTCAAAGATTGGGCGCAAGGCAAAAAATAGAACGGGCTCATCTCATCCAGGCATGCGCCCCGCGCGCATGTCCTGCGCAATACGCTCCAGTACCTGCGGCAGGTCCTTGACGCTGGCGATCACGTGGTGGGCGCCGGCTGCGCGCAGCTTGGCCTCGGCGCGGGCCACGCGCTCGCGCACTTCTTCGGCGGGGGCGGCGGCCAGTTCGGCGGGGGAGTAGCCGACTTCGTTGCCGGACAGGGTCAGGCCCACGGTCCACATGCCGGCGTTGCGGCCTTCCTCGATGCCGGGCACGGTGTCGTCCACCTTCACGCAGGCGCGCACGTCGCCGATGCCCAGCGCCAGCACATTGGCCAGCGCCATGAAGGGGCCGGGGCGGCCGCCTGCGGCCATTTCATCGCCGGCCACCACATGGTCGGGAGCCAGGCCGTTGGCCGCTGCCTGCGGCAGCAGCTGGTTCAGGACTTCACGCGGATAGCCCGAGCACGAGCCCACCTTCAGGCCCTGCGCGCGCAGCCAGCCCAGCAGCTCGGGGGCGCCTTCGATGGGTGCCGAGAACTCACCGACCTTGGCGATCTGCATGGGCATGAAGCGGGCGTAGATGGCATCCACATCGGCGTCGCCAGGCTGCTGGCCGAAGGCCTTGTGCCATTGCGCGCGGATGCCCTCGTCCTGCAGCAGCTCGTGGATGTGCTGCCACTTGGACAGGCCCATGGGGCCGCGCGCCTGAGCCAGGGTGATGGTGATGCCGAAGCTGGCAAAGGCCTCGACAAAGATCTGCGTGGGCGCCAGCGAGCCGAAATCGACCAGGGTGCCGGCCCAGTCGAAGATGACGGCCTGCAGCGGCGACAGATCGGCGGCGGCGGTGGAGACGGTGGTGTGGTTCATGGTGCTTTTTGACTAGGAAAGAGGTTCAAACAGAAGAGGGCCGCGCGCGCCTGTTCATTCCAGCGTGCGGATGAAATTGCGCCCGCGCGGGCCGGATGCGGCCGACTGCAGCAGCTGCTGCCACTCATCCCCAGGCACGCCGTAGTGGGCGGGATCGGTGGCCACGCCCAGGCCTTCGAGGAAGTTGCGCAGGCGCTGCACGGCCAGCTCGCCCGTGGCGGCATCGAAAATGGACAGCAGGGCCGCGTCGGCCTGGTCGTCGGCGCCCAGGGCCATCTCCAGCACCAGTGGCAGGCTGAACGAGCAGGCAATGCCGTGGGCCACGCCATGGCGCAGCGTGATGTCGTAGGACAGCGAATGCGCCAGCGCCGTGCGGGTGTTGGAGAAGGCCAGGCCGGCCATCAGGGCGGCCTCGGCCATGCGGCTTCGCAGCGGCAGGCTGCCCAGGTCCTGCATCAGCGCGGGCAGCGTGGCCAGGGTGCGGCGCGCGGCGCCCACGGCCAAGGTGGTGGAGACGGGATTGCGGTGCCGGTTCCAGATGGACTCCAGCGCATGCGACAGCGCATCCAGCCCCGAGGCCAGCGTGGCGCCGGCCGGCAGGCTTTGCATGAGCTGCGCGTCGATGATGGCGGCCTCGGGCCAGGTCCAGTGCTGGTGCAGCGAGTGCTTGCGGCCAGCGGCCTGGTCCCAGATCGTGGCCCAGGGCGTGACCTCGCTGCCCGTGCCGGCCGTGGTGGGGATGGCGATCAGCGCCTTGTGGCCTGCGGCCGGCAGGGCCAGCCCCTGCTCCAGGGCCTGCAACAGCTCGCCGAAACGCCGCGTGGGCGTGGCGCACATCAGCGCCTTGGCCGAGTCGATGGCGCTGCCGCCGCCCAGGGCCACGATGCACGGGACCTCGGCGTATTCGCGGTGCACGCGGTCATACAGCGGGGCCAGCCACTGCACATCGGGGTTGGGCGCAATGCCGTCCACCACGCCGCGCAGCTGGCTGCCCAGCCGTTGGCGCAGCTGCTGCACCAGGCCCAGGGATTCGGCCTCGGGAAACGTCACCAGCAGGCAGTCGCGCCCGGCCAGCAGCTCGGGCAGGCGGTCCAGGCGGCCGGGGCCGGCATGGATGGCAACGGGGTTGTGATAGGTCCACACAAATCGGTCCTTTGAATGAAACGGGGGCGCCGGGAAAAGCGCAGCCCTCAATGGCGGGTGCCCTGCTGGATGCGGCGGCGCAGCCAGTGGGAGACGAGATCGGCGGCGATCACCATCACGGTGATGACCACGATGCAGGTGGCCGTCTCCTGGTAGCGGAACAGCTTGAGGCTGCCGACCAGCTCGAAACCCAGCCCGCCCGCGCCCACCATGCCCAGCACCGTGGCCGAGCGCAGGTTGACCTCGAAGCGGTAGAGCACGACCGCGATCCAGGCCGTGATGGCCTGCGGTATCACGCCGAAGACGATGAGCTGCAATTGCGTGGCGCCTGCGCTGCGCAGGGCCTGCAGCGGGCCGTCGTCGATCTCTTCGATGCTCTCGGCGAAGAACTTGCCCAGCATGCCCATGCCATGCAGGGCCAGGGCCAGCACGCCGGGAAACGGCCCCAGGCCCACGGCCGAGACAAAGACCAGCGCCAGGATCAGCTCGTTGATGCTGCGCACCACGTTCAGGAACTGCCGCGTGATGCGCCGCAGCCAGTGCCAGCCATGCAGGTTGCTGGCCGCGATGAAGGACAGCGGCAGCGCCAGCACCACGGACAGCAGCGTGCCCCAGATGGCGATCTGCACCGTCTCCAGCGCGGGCGCCATCAGGCGCGGCAGCATGCTCCAGTCCGGCGGCACGGAGCGCGCCACGAAGTCTGCGATCTGGGGCATGCCTGCCGCCAGTTCGCCCCAGCTCATCTGCGCGCCGCCCGCGCTCCAGTGCAGCACCCAGGCGATGGCCAGGGCCGCAGCCGCATAGCCGGTCCAGCCCAGGGCGCCGTGGGGGCGCGGCGCGGTCCATTGCCAGCGGTCGCGCGGCTCGGGGCTCCAGGAGTTGGCGCTGGTCATCACACTCCTCCTGCGGGCGCGCTGGCCCGCATCCACGAGGCAGGCACCGGCGCCTGCGCATGCAGGCCGGCAGGCCCTATGGCCGCCGTGCCCGGAGGTGTGTCCGGCTCTGCGCCCTGCCCTGCTCCTTGCCCTGCGTCTTGCCCTGCGCCTTGACCTGCAGTGGGCTGCGCATGGTAGATGGCCTGCAGCGCGGCCTCGTCCAGCGCCTGCGGCGATCCGTCAAAGACCATGCGGCCCTGGGCCAGGCCCAGCACACGGTCGCCGAACTCCCGCGCATAGTCCACCTGGTGCAGGTTGCAGACCACGGCAATGCCCAGCTCGCGCGTGGCATCACGCAGGTACTGCAGCACGCTGCGCGCGGTCTTGGGGTCCAGGCTGGCCACGGGCTCGTCGGCCAGGATGACCTGGGGCTGCTGGGCCAGCGCGCGGGCAATGCCCACGCGCTGCATCTGCCCGCCCGACAGCGCCTCGGTGCGCTCCAGCGCCTTGTGGGCCAGGCCCACGCGCTCCAGGCACTGGTCGGCCAGGCGGATATCGCTTTCGCGGAACAGCTGCAGCACCGCGGCCAGGGTGCCGGTCTGGCCCAGGCGCCCGGTCAGCACGTTCTTGCGCACCGACAGGCGCGGCACCAGGTTGTGGTGCTGGAAGACCATGGCCACATGGCGAGCCAGCTCGCGCCGGCTGTGCCTGCCGCCGCCCAGCATCAGGTCCATGCCGCCCACCTCCAGCGTGCCGCTGTCGGCGCGGGCCAGGCCGTTCATGCAGCGCAGCAGCGTGGACTTGCCGGCCCCCGACAGGCCCAGCATGACGACGAACTCGCCGGGCTGCACATCCAGGTCGATGCCATGCAGCACATGGTTGCTGCCATAGCTCTTGCGCAATTGGCGGATGCGGATCATTTCATGCTCCCGAGGTCGAGCTTGAGCGCCTTGGCCGTCTGGCGTACCACGTCGTAGGCCTTGTCATCCGTGGCCGCGAAGCTGTCGAGCACACCCTGGTCGCCCCAGGGCAGGTCCTTGACCTCGGCCAGGGCCGCAGCCACCTTCTGCTTGGTGCCGGCGTCCAGGTTCTTGCGCCAGGTCATGGGCGACTCGGGAATGGGCTGGGAGCGCCAGACGATCTGGAAGTCCTCGCGCTTGACCAGGCCCTTGCTCACGGCCGAGTCGAAGATGCGGTCGGCCACGGCCGCCGCATCTACCTTGCCGTTGGCCACGGCCATGATGCTGGCGTCATGCGAGCCCGAGAAGATCACGCGCGAAAAGCCCTTGTCCGCATCGAATCCCTCGGCCATCAACCCGGCCTTGGGAAACAGGTGGCCCGACGCCGAGGTCGGGTCCACAAAGGCAAAGCTGCGGCCCTTGAGATCGGCCACGCTGGCCGGGCCCTTGTCCTTGCGGGAGATCACCATGCTGTGGTACGCGCTCTTGCCCGTCTTCTTGGTCACGGCCACCGCAAAGGCCTCGGCGCCCGCCACCTGGCTGGCCAGCACGTACGAGAACGGGCCGAGGAAGGCGATGTCGATCTTGTTGGAGCGCAGCGCCTCGATCACGCCGTTGTAGTCATTGGCCACGAAGGGCCGCACCTTCATGCCGGTGCGGGTGGCCAGCTGGTCCATGACCTGCTGGCTGGCGCGGATCATGGCCTGCGCGTCCTCCGAGGGGATCAGGCCCACGCGCAGCTCGGCACTCTGGGCAAAGGCGGCAGTGGTAGCGGTGGCGGCGGTGGCGGCCAGGGCCAGCACGGCGCCGGCATGGCGCAGCCAGGTCTTGCGGTTCATCTTCATGGGAGCGTTCCTTTGCATCAGGTCAGGCACATCGGCAGATCGGTGGATCCGTGAATCGCCGGCCAAATCGCCAGGCGGGTGGGGATGGCTGAATGCTAGGAGCGACATATTTCTGCCATGTGAAAGTTTCAGAATCGGTTTTGACAGCATCCATAGACAAAACCTTGAGATACCGACTTTCGTGAGCAACGCCCGCTACCGCGCCTTCATCGCCGTCGCCCACCACGGCAGCCTCAGTGCCGCCGCCCGCGCACTGGGCGTGAGCCAGCCCACCATCTCCACCCAGATCGCCACGCTGGAGCGCCAAAGCCAGATCGAGCTGTTCCACCGCCGCGGCTACCGCATGACGCTCACGGGCGCAGGCGCCAGACTGCTGCCCATGGCGCAGAAAATCATGGCGCTGGAGGCCGAGGCCGAGTTCTTCCTGCGCGACTCGGGGCAGTTGCACCAGGGCGAGCTCAAGATCGGCGCCGTCGGGCCCTTCCATGTGATCGAGATGGTGGCCGCCTACCGCGCACGGCACCCGGGCATGCAGCTGTCCATCCGCATGGGCAACTCGCAGCAGGTGCTGGCCGACCTGGAACGCTACGACACCGACGTGGCCGTGCTCGCCGGCCTCTACGACCGCCCGGAGCTGCTGGCACGCGAGTACGCGCGCCACGCCATCGTGCTGTTCGCCCATGTGGCCCATCCCTTCGCGCGGCGCAGCGAAATCGCGCTGTCCGAACTGCAGGGCCAGCCTTTGCTGCTGCGCGAGCACGGCTCGACCACGCGCACCGCGCTGGAATCCGTGCTGCAGGCCGCCGGGGTGCAGCCGCGCACCGAGCTGGAGATCGGCAGCCGCGAAGCCATACGCGAAGCCGTGGCGCGCGGCCTGGGACTGGGCGCCGTGTCCGAAGCCGAATTCATCCCCGACCCGCGCTTTCGCCCGCTGCGCATCGCGGGCGACCCGGCCAGCACCACCACCTATGTCTATTGCATGCGCGAGCGCAGCGACAGCCTGCTGGTGAGGTCTTTTCTGGAGGCGGTTTGAGGGCCGCGCCGGGCCACCTCGGCAACCCGCCTCAGCCCTCCACCCTGATTCCGCGCGCCTGGATCAGCCGGGCCCACTTCGCCCGTTCATCGCGCATGAAGGCGTCAAAGCGCTGCGGCGTCCCCCCTCCATCCTCTGCGCCGAACTCTTCGAGCTTGGCCACCACATCGGGCATGGCCAGGATGCGGTTGACGTCCGCATTGATGCGAGCCACCAGATCGGCGGGCATTCTTGCGGGGCCCACCAGGCCGAACCAGATGCTCGCGTTGAACCCGGAATAGCCCTGCTCCGCCACGGTGGGAATCTCCGCGAAGGCCTTGGCGCGCTTCACGCCCGTCTGAGCCACTGCATGGACTTTTCCGCCCTTGATGAAGGGCGCCGCCGTGGTCATCCCCTCGAACGCGTAGTCGATCTGGCCGCCCAGCAGATCCGTCATCACGTTCGACGCGCCCTTGTACGGGATATGGAGCGCGGACACCGCCGCAGTCTGCTCGAACAGCGCCAGCGCAAGGTGCTGGGCCGACCCCGTGCCCGAGGAGCCGAAGCTGACCTCCCCCGGCTTTTGCTTCAATGCGGCCAGCAGGCCCTGCATGGTGGCGGAAGCCTTGGGGCTGGCAACCAGGACCTGCGGGGTCTGGCCCACCAGGGCGATGGCGGAGAAGTCCCGCTCCGGCGAGAAGCCGAGCCTGGGGTTGAGCGCAGGGGCAATGCCCAGCGCGTTGATGTGGCCCATCATGAGCGTCTGCCCATCGGGCGCGGCCCTGGCGGCCTCGGCAGCGGCAATCAGCCCCGCCGCGCCTGGCCGGTTCTCGACGATGACGGGAATGGCCCACAGCTGGTTGAGCCGGTTGGCGACGATCCGCGCCAGGATGTCCGTGCCGCCGCCTGCCGAGAAGCCGACGAGGATTTTGACCGGGCCCGCTGGCGGCCTGGCCTGTGCAAAGCCCGGATGGGCATGCAGGGCGGCGGCTGCGGCGGCCGAGGTCAGGAACTGTCTGCGTTGCATGGCTTGTCTCCTTGGATGATGGGCTGGCGGCGGTCTTACGCCACCGAGGTCCAGCGGCCGAACCGGGACACCTGCGCCTCGTCGAAATTGAAGCCGAGCCCCGGCGTCTGGTGCAGCACGACACGGCCCTTTTCCTGCGCCAGCTGGCGGTCCAGCAGGCGGCGGAAGTTAAGCACCTGGTCATCCCAGAAGAACTCGACATAGCGCGCATTGGGGGTCGCGGCCACCAGCGGCGCGTGCACATCGTGGAACCAGTGCGGACACATCTGCAGCCCATAGCCCGCCGCCATGGCGGCAATGCGCTTCCACTCGGTAATGCCCCCGCAGACTGCGGCGTCGGTCTGCAGGATGGATGCGGCGCCCATGTCGAGCAGATGCTTGTGGTACCAGCGGCCATAGCCGATTTCCGCGGTGGCCACGGGAATGCGGGTGAGCTTTGCCAGGCGGGCGTGGCTTTCGACATCGTCGGGGCTGAACGGCTCCTCGATGAAATAGGGGTCGTATGCCTCCATGCGGCGCAGGTACTGCATGGCCTGCACGGTGTCCACCCAGCCGTTGTTGCAGTCCAGCATGAGTTCCACGTCCGGGCCGATGGCCTCGCGCGCCGCCTTCACGCGCGACTCCTCGCCCTGGGGCGACCAGCGGCCGGTCTTCATCTTCACGGCCTGAAAGCCCAGCTCGACATAGCCGGCCATCTCCTCGCCAACATGGCCGGCGGTCTTGCCGTCCACGTAGTAGCCGCCGCTGGCATAGGCCGGCACCGTGTCCAGCTCCACCGCACCCAGGTACTTGTGCAACGGCAGCTGGGCGGTGCGGGCATTGAGATCCCACAGCGCGATGTCGAGTGCGCTCAGTGCGCGCATCACGGTGCCCATGCGGCCTTGCAGCAGCGCCTCCTGGTACATCTCCTTCCACAGCCCTTCGACGGCCAGGCAATCGCGGCCCAGCAGCACAGGACCGAGCAGCTGCTCGACCGCGACGCGGAACAGCTCGCCCGCCGCATTGCCGACATAGCAAAAGCCGATGCCTTCGACGCCGTCGCTGCTGCGGACCTTGACCAGTCCGTAGTGGCGGTCGACCACGGTGCGGTTCGACAGATAGGTGACCTTGTCCAGCGGTACGCGGGCAACGCAGACTTCAATGGATTCGATGAGGGGCATGAGCTCTCCTGACATGGTTTGGAAGCGGGAACGAGCGAACTTTGCGCTTCAGGAGATCTGCAACAAAGACGGTGTCCCATGGTTCAGATGACGCAAAATACGTCGCATGGATTCGCGCTTTCTCCAGAGCTTCATTGCCGTCGTGGACTGCGGCTCGATGGCCGACGCCGCGCGCAGGCTGGACCTGCCGCCCACCACCGTGGCCCAGCAGATGCGTGCGCTGGAGGCCGACGTGGGCTGCGCACTGCTCACGCGGGTGGGCCGGACGGTGCGGCCCACCGTCGTGGGCGCCCGGATCGTGGAGCATGCGCGGGAGGTGCTCAAATCCGTGGAGAACCTGAGGTCGGCCGCCTCGGCCACCGAGCTTCCCGCAGGCCCATTGAGGCTGGGGGCAACGCCCACGGCGCTGATGGGCCTGGTGCCCCCGCTGCTGCGCCGGTGGATGAGCGCCCATCCGGCCGTGCGCGTCTACATCGAGCCCGGCACCTCCTCACTGCTGCTGGACCAGGTGCAGGCCGGCCATCTGGATGCGGCCATCCTTGTGCACCCGGCCTTCGCCATGCCCAAGACCTGCGAATGGCGGCTGATGCGCAGCGAGGCGCTGATTCTTCTCGCGCCCCGGGACATGAAGGTGCGCGATCCGCTGCTCACGGCCGCACGCGAGCCTTTCATCCAGTACGACCGCAAGGTGGTGGCAGGAAAAATGGCGGATGAATACCTGCGGGGCCACGGCATCAAGCCAAAAGTGCGCTTCGAGCTGGACGGCATCGAGCAGATCGCACAGCTGGTTGCGGAAGGCTTCGGTGTCTCCATCCTGCCGGACTGGCCCGTGCTGGGACCGCCGGATGCCAGGACGCGCCGATGGCCGCTGCCCCCTCCGAGCCCGTCCCGCGAAGTGGGCATGGTGTGGCTGCGATCGTCGGTGCGCTCCCCGCTGGCGGCCGCCTTGTCCGAGCTGATCGATTCCCGCTAGCGAACCATGCCCTGACCTGTGCCTGGCACGCAGGCTCTCAGAAAAGGCTGCGTTGCGGCAGCAAAAGCGACGGGTGGTAGAGGCTGCAATCGAGCCGCAGCGGCTCGCGGTTGAAGCCGTGGCGGCGGCAGGCCAGGGCGAAGCGCTGGCGCAGCAGCTCGGCCCAGTGGCCCGTGCCTTTCATGCGCTGGCCGAACTCTGCGTTGTAGACGCGGCCGGCCTCGCGTTGCTCGCCCTGGATGCCGTGCAGGTCGCGCACGCGCTCCATCACGCGGCGGGCGCGGTCGGGGTAGTGCACCTGCAGCCATTGCTCGAACAGCGGTGCCACTTCCCAGGGCAGGCGCAGCACGGCATAGAAGGCGTGGCGCGCGCCTGCGTCGGCGGCCGCCTCCAGCACCTTCTCCAGGTCTTCGTTGATGAAGGGAATCTGCGGTGCCAGGCTCACGCCCACGGGCACGCCCGCCTCGGTCAGCGCGCGGATGCTGCGCAGCCGGCGGTGCGGCGCGGCCGCGCGCGGCTCCAGGTGGCGTGCCAGGTCGGCATCCAGCGTGGTCAGCGTGATGTGCACCGAGGCCAGGCCCTGGCGCGCCAGCGGGGCCAGCAGGTCCAGGTCACGCTCCACCCCGCTGCCCTTGGTGACGATGGAAAACGGGTGGCGCGCCTCGGCCAGCACTTCGATCAGGCGGCGCGTCAGCCCCAGTTCGCGCTCCACGGGCTGGTAGCAGTCGGTGACCGAGCCCAGCATCACGGGCGCGGCCACATGGCTGGCGCGCGACAGCTCGGCGCGCAGCAGCTCGGGCAGGTTCTGCTTGGCGATGAGCCGGGTCTCGAAGTCCAGCCCCGGCGACCAGCCCAGGTAGCTGTGCGTGGGCCGGGCATAGCAATAGATGCAGCCGTGCTCGCACCCCCGGTAGGGATTGAGCCCCATGTGAAACGGCAGGTCGGGCGACTGGTGGCGGCTCAGCGCCGAGCGGGCCTGCTCCCAGCGCAGTTCGGTGCGCAGGGGCGTGGCCTCTTCGCCTCCGGCAGGCGCCTCAAGGCTGCCCCAGCCGTCATCGAAGGCCTCGCGCGGGTCGGTGGTGAAGCGGTGGGCCAGCTGGCTGGCTGCGCCCCGGCCCTTGACGGCGTGCAGGGGCACCCGGGCCGTGTCGTGATGGGGCGTGAGAGGACTGGGAAGCATGGAGTAACTGTATAAAAATACAGTCATACCGCCAAGCACTCCCCGCATGCCTGCAGTTGCGAAGTGGGTTTTGCCGGCTTGGCAAGTGCCCACGCCAATCCGCACCGTACCGTGCGGGTTCGCTTGGCAGAACCCACACGGGCCTGCACAATGGGCCTATCGCACCAACTTGGTGCTTTTCTCTTTTCTGAAGATGCCTTGGCCCGGACAACCGCGTTGCCCGGGCTTTTGTCCGTTTGGGCGCCGCTGCCCTTCACTGCAGCCACGGCGCAAGCACACAAGGGAGCCAACACCATGGAGCGCAAGCCCCACATCATTCTTTCGTCCCTGGACCTGGAGCGCATCGAGGCCCTGCTGGACAAGCAACCCGCCTTCCCCGGCCGCGAGGCGCTCGAGGCCGAGCTGGACCGCGCCGACGTGCTCGAACCCAAGGAAATGCCGCCCAATGTGGTGACCATGAACTCCACCGTGCGCTTCACGCTGCTGGAGTCGGGCAAGTCCAACACGCTGACCCTGGTCTATCCCAAGGAGATGGATGGCAGCTCCGACAAGGTGTCGGTCTTCGCGCCCGTGGGCATTGCCCTGCTGGGCCTGAGCGTGGGCGACCAGTCGCGCATGGCCGGCCCCTCGGGCCAGGTCACCGTGCGCGTGGATGCCATCGAGTTCCAGCCGGAAAGCGCAGGCGAGCTGCACCGTTGAACGCCGACCGGCGTGAAGCGAAAAAGGCAGCCAACCGGCTGCCTTTGTTGTTTGTGGACTGATGCACCGCGCCTCAGCGCAGGCCTGCCAGAAACGCCGCGATCAGGCCGGTGCCCACCAGGCCCGCCTGCCAGCGCAGCGCCATGTGCCAGCTGGGAACGTGGCGCTCCACGCGCTCGTACAGCAGATGGCCGGCCGCAATCGACAGCACAAAGGCCGTGCACATGCCCAGCAGGGCGGCGGGAATGGAATGTGGCCAGAAATGGCTTTCCACGGCATTGACCAGCAGGCAGACCGAGAAGTGCACGAGAAACACCGAGTACGAAATCTTGCCCAGCCGACGCAGCGGCGCCCAGCCTTGTGCCTGCGCAAACGCGGGGCTGCGCATGGCCACGACCAGGGCCAGCGCCGTGGCACCGGCCAGCGCGATGCGGTCGCGCCACTCCAGTGCCAGTGCCGCCACGACCAGGGCCACGATCAGCAGGGACCAGCTCCAGGCCGTCGAGGACTTGTCCGCATGCGCGGCCCAGTAGGCCAGCATGCCCAGGCCGTAGGCGCCAAAGAAGTACGGCGCCCACACATCCCATTGCGCATCCAGATTGAAGCCCAGCAGCGAAGCCGCCACGCCGATCACTACCAGCGCCTGCGCCACGCTCAGCGCCCAGGGCCAGCAGCGTGACAGGGCGTCGCCGCCAAAGCGGCGGCGCAGCAAGGCACCGCCCCAGCGCGTGCCGGCCAGCAGCAGCGCCGTCAGCGCAAACAGCTGGAAGTCAATGGACACATACCAGACGCCCGCAGACAACGATTCCTCGCCCACGATGTTCTGCAGCAGCAGCGCATGCGCCACCAATTGCCAGAGATCGGGCTCGCCCGACACCGAGGCATGGTCGAACCAGGGCCGCACGGCCGCCGAGACCACGATGGCCACGACCAGCGCCACCGCATAGGGCACGACCAGACGCACGAAGCGGCGCCCGATGCGCGACCACGGATCGCTGTGCTGGCCGTGGCCTTGCGGCGCCATGCTGGCTGCCGCCAGGTAGCCGCCCAGCACCAGGAAGATCTGCACGGCCATGCGCGCATATTCATAGAGCCAGTCGATGAGGTCCGGCGCGGCCGGATGGGCGATATCGGACATGGGGCCGTAGAAGGCCAGGTGGTGCCAGATGATGGCGGCACAGGCCAGGCCCTTGGTGCAGTCGATCAGTGCACTGCGGCTAGCGTGGGACATGGGGCAATCTGTAGTCGGTACGGGGCGGGAAGGCGCAGGGCCCGGGCCGCCTGGCCGCAAGCCCGCAAAGGCGCCATTGTGCGCCTTTTGGACGCGACTTGCAGAAAGCTGACACATCACTTCCCAAGCCGCCCGGAGCGTGCCGCGCACGCGCAGGCACAATGCATGCCATGACGCAATCCAAACCTCTTCCGGCGTTGAACCGGCAGTTCGTCTCGCACTTCGGCGAGATGGGCAGCCGCTGGGGCATCAACCGCACGGTAGGCCAGATCTACGCACTGCTGTTTCTTTCGCCCGAGCCGCTCAATGCCGACCAGATCGCCGAGACGCTGGAGTTCTCGCGCTCCAACGTAAGCATGGGGCTCAAGGAATTGCAGGCCTGGCGCCTGGTGCAATTGCGCCACCAGCCCGGCGACCGGCGCGAGTATTTCGAGGCGCCGCAGGATGTCTGGGAAATCTTCCGCCGCCTGGCCGAGGAACGCCGCCGCCGCGAGATCGAGCCCACCCAGTCCATGCTGCGCGCCGCCATGCTGGAGGAAGTCACCACCGAAGAGGAACGCTACGCCCAGCAGCGCATGCGCGACATGTACGAGCTGATCGACCGGCTCATGAACTGGTTCGACGACGTGCAGCGCCTGTCGCCCGAGACCGCCATGCAGCTCATGGGCATGGGCACGGCCGTGACGCGGCTGCTGGATCTGAAGGACCGCATCACGGGCGGCAAGGGCCGCGCCAAGGCGGATGACACCGACGATTGAACCTGGCAAGCCTGCGTACAAAAATGAGCTCCCGAGGGAGCTCATTGTGTTTACAGCAATGCTTCATTAGCGGTAAGCACGTGCAAAAACTGGCGTAGTCCAAAGCGAGGGACACCGAGCAAGGGCCGCCCCCGCAGCGAGGGTGTCGTCCCCCTCCCGAAGAGGGAGGGGGAAGGCGCGAAGCGCCTCAGGGGGAGCTTTATTTCTCCCGGGCCAGGAGTTCGCGGCGCGTGGCCTCGTCGTCCATCAGTTCGTACCACATCGCGTTGAGCACCGCGAAGGCGGCCGCCAGCGGCAGGCCGAGCAACCAGGCGAAGTACCACATGGTGTTGTGTCCTTTCTTGACGTTGACTGTCGTTTCTTGATTCGGTGGATCAGTACGAGTGGCCGCGGCCCTCGATGATGGCCATCGGGTCGACCTTGCCGCGCAGCACGCTGTAGACCCAGCTGGTGTAGGCCACGATGAGGGGCACGAAGATCAGCGCGCACACCAGCATGATGAACAGCGTCACATGGCTGGACGAAGAGTCCCAGACCGTGAGGCTGTGCTGCGGGTTCAGCGACGAGGGCAGGATGAACGGGAACATGGACGCCCCCACGCTGGCGATGATGCCCGCAATGCCCAGGCCGCTGGACAGCAGGGCCAGCCACTCGCGGCGCAGCCACAGGCCCAGCGCCGCCAGCAGCGGCATCAGCAGGCCGATGGCCGGCACGGCCCAGAGCACGGGCCGGGCCTGGTAGTTCGCAAACCAGGCGCCCGCCTGCAGCGCAGCCGTCTTGAACAGCGGGTTGGACGGTCCGGTGGTGTTGATCTCGCTGGTGATGCGGTAGCCATTGAGCGCGGCCAGCCACACGCCAGCCGCCGCGAACAGCACCGTGGTGGCGACGGCAGCCACCATGCCGAAGCGGCGCGCGCGCGCGGCCACATCGCCCTCGGTCTTGAACACCAGCCAGGACGCACCATGCATGAGCAGCATGCACAGCGAGACCAGGCCGGCCAGCAGCGCAAACGGGTTGAGCAGGCCGAAGAACGTGCCCTCGTAGTAGATGCGCATGTCGGGCGCCAGGCGGAAGGGCACGCCCTGCAGCACATTGCCAAGGGCCACGCCGAAGATCAGCGCGGGCACCACGCCGGCCATGCACAGCACGGCATCCCAGCGCGCGCGCCAGGCCGGCTCCTCGCGCTTGCTGCGGAACTTGAAGGCCACGGGCCGCAGGATCAGCGCCACCAGGGCCGCGAACATGGCCAGGTAAAAGCCCGAGAACGAGACCGCGTACAGCTGCGGCCAGGCCGCAAAGATGGCACCGCCGCCCAGGATGAGCCAGACCTGGTTGCCTTCCCAGACCGGGCCCAGCGAGTTGATGACGACGCGGCGCTCCACGTCGGTCCTGGCCGCCAGCGGCAGCAGCGCGGCAGCGCCCAGGTCAAAGCCATCGGTGACGGCAAAGGCGATGAGCAGCACGCCCAGCAGGCCCCACCACAGCAGGCGCAGGATGTCGTAGCTGATCAGTTCGTGAAGAATCATGGTGACAATCTCCCTTGGTCATTGCCCGCGGGCGAGTTTTTGCATCAGAGGGAAGTAGGTGGTCAGGTGCGGTGCGCTTTCCTCCTGCGGTCCCTTGCGGATGGCCTTCACCATGAGCTTCATCTCGATGACGAAGAGCACGGAGTAGATGGCGATGAAGCCTGCAATCGTCAGCAGCAGCGTGCCCGCGCCCAGGTTGGAGACGGCCAGCGCCGTGGGCAGCACGCCTTCGATGATCCAGGGCTGGCGGCCCACCTCGGCCACGATCCAGCCGCACTCGGCCGCGATCCAGGGCAGGGGAATGGCGATCACGGCCAGCTTGAGCATCCACGGATGGGCGTCCAGCCTGCGCCGCACCGACAGCCAGAAGAACGCGGCCGTGAGCGCGATGAAGAACATGCCCAGCCCCACCATGATGCGGAAGGCCCAGAACAGCGGCCCCACGGCCGGCACGGTGTCCCAGGCGGCCTGGGCGATCTGCGCGTCCGTGGCCTGGCGCGGGTCGTCCACGTAGCGCTTGAGCAGCAGCGCGTAGCCCAGTTGACCGCCCTTGTCCTCGAAGACGGCCTTGGCCTCGGCCGGCACCTGGCCCGTGGGGCCGGCGGCGCGGATGGCCTCCAGCGCGCCATAGGCCTCGATGCCGTTGCGGATGTACTGCTCGGTGCGCTGGACCAGGTCGTTGATGCCGGGGATCTCGGTGGTCAGCGAGCGCGTGCCGATCAGGCCCATGACCCAGGGAATGTGCACGGCGTAGTGCGTCTCCCGTGCGGCCTTGTCGGGGAAGCCGAAGGCCGTGAAGGCGGCCGGTGCAGGCTCGGTGTCCCACATGGCCTCGATGGCGGCCAGCTTCATCTTCTGGTGCTCCGACGACAGGTAGCCGCTTTCATCGCCCAGCACCACCACCGACAGCGCGGCGGCCAGGCCGAACGAGGTGGCCACCGTCATGGAGCGGCGCGCCAGCTGGATGTGCCGGCCCTTGAGCAGATACCAGGCCGAGACGCCCAGCACGAAGATGGCCGCCGTCACGTAGCCGGCCGAGACCGTGTGCACGAACTTGGCCTGGGCCACGGGGTTGGTCAGCACCGCGAAGAAGTCGGTGACCTCCATGCGCATGGTCTGCGGGTTGAACGCTGCGCCCACGGGGTTCTGCATCCAGCCGTTGGCGATCAGGATCCACAGCGCCGAGAAGTTCGAGCCCAGGGCCACGCACCAGGTGGTCACCAGATGGCCGACCTTGCTCAGGCGATCCCAGCCGAAGAAGAACAGGCCCATGAAGGTGGCCTCCAGGAAGAAGGCCATCAGCCCCTCGATGGCCAGCGGCGCGCCGAAGATGTCGCCCACGTAGTGGCTGTAGTAGCTCCAGTTCATGCCGAACTGGAACTCCATCACGATGCCCGTGGCCACGCCCATGGCGAAGTTGATGCCGAACAACGTGCCCCAGAACTTCGTCATGTCGCGCCAGATGGTGCGGCCCGTCATCACGTAGACGGTCTCCATGATGGCGATGATCACGGCCAGGCCGATGGTCAGCGGCACGAACAGGAAGTGGTAGAGCGCCGTTACCGCGAACTGCAGCCGCGATAGATCGACGATGTCGAGGTCCATGGTGAGATCCTTTCTCTCGGGGGGTACTTGGTGAAATCCTTGATCAGCCGTCCTGCCGCAGGCGCGCCAGGGCCGCCTCGAACGGCGGTGTGCCGCGCAGCGCCTCGGACACCACTCGGCCCTGCTCCAGCCACAGCAGCCGGTCGGCCAGTTGCGCCTCCCGCAGCTTGTGGGTGGCCAGCACCAGGGTGCGGCCCCGGGCTGCACTGTCCAGCCGCACCAGCAGGTCGGCGGCCGTGCGTGCATCCAGGCCCTCGGTCACTTCGTCCAGCAGCCAGCAGCGCGCGGGGCTCAGCAGCAGCCGCGCCAGCGCCAGGCGCCGTGCCTGGCCGCCGGACAGGCCCAGCCCGCCCTCGCCCAGCCGCGTGTCCAGGCCCTGCGCCATGGCGCGCACATCGCCGGCCAGCCCGGCGACTTCCAGCGCCGCCCACAGCGTGTCCTCGGCGGCCTCGGGGCAAGCCAGCAAAAGGTTGTCGCGCAGGCTGTCCTCGAACAGTTCGGTGCGCTGCGTCATCCAGGTGCAGCGCCGGGCACGCACGGCGCCGGCCAACGGCTGGAGCTCGCCGGCCATCAGGGACAGCAGCGTGGTCTTGCCCGCGCCGCTGGCGCCCAGCAGGGCGACACGTTCGCCTTCGGCGATACGGATGTCCTGGGCCAGCACGGCGGCACGGGGTGCCACGACCTGCTCCAGCTCAACCGCCAAGCCCTGCCTGGGCGCAGCCGGTTCGCAGGCACCTTGCGCAGCGCCATCGCGCAGGGCAGGCGCCAGCCGGCGCGCGGCCAGCCAGCTGCGGCCGGCCTCCAGCGCGCCACGGCGCAATGCGGCAAAGGGCTCCATGGCCGTCAGCGCCAGCAACAGGGCCAGCGCGGCCACGGGCGCGCCCAGCAGGCCGGCCTCGGCCAGCCAGCCCACGCCCAGCAGCACACCGGCCAGGGCCAGGGCGCCGCACAGGCCCTGCACGAAGGAGGTTCGAGCCTCCAGGCCGTGGAGCTCGGCGTCGGCCTCGGCCACGCGGGCGTCCAGGGTGGCAATGCGTTCGCAATGCGCCGCCAGGGTGCCGGCCATGGCCAGCTCTGCCTGCCCGGCCACCAGGTCGGCCGTGCGGGCGCGCAGGGACTCCAGCGCCAGCGCGCGGCGCACGGCGGGCCGGCGCGCACTGCGGGCCAGCCACAGGGCGCTGCCCAGGCCGGTGGCCAGCAGCCACGCAGCCAAGGCCATGCCCAGCCACCAGCGCATCAGGCCCAGCGCCAGGGCAGCCATCAGCGTGGCACCCGTGGCGGCCAGCAAGGGCACGAACAGGCGCAGGTACAGGCTGTCCAGCGCATCCACGTCGGCCGTCAGCCGCTGCAGCAGGCGTGCGGGCCGCAGGCGCAGGCTCAGGGCGGCGGCGGGCGTGGCCCAGTTGCGCAGCAGCCGCTCGCGCAGGGCGGCAAGCACGGCCAGGGTGGCGTCATGGGTGACCAGCCGTTCGGCATAGCGCGTGCCCGTGCGGCCCAGGGCCAGCAGGCGGATGCCGGCCGAGGGCATGAAGACGTCGAAAACGATGGCCGTGGCCGGCAGCAGCCCGGCCAGCGCCGTGGCCGTGATGAACCAGCCCGACAGGCCCAGCAGCGCCATGCCCATGAGTACCGTGAGCAGGGCCAGCAGCGCGCCGCCCAGCCACAGGCGGCGGGGCGCCATGCGCGCCAGGGCGGCAAGCACGGGCCGGAGGGTGGAGCGGGGCTTCATGCGGCCAGCTCCTGCGGGGCGGCATGGCCCGCCAGCTCCACCACGCGGTGCATGGCGGCGGCCAGTTCGGCATCGTGGGTGGCGACGATCAGCGTGCGCCCGCGTGCCAGTTGCAGCAGGGCATCGGTGACCTGGGCGGCCGTGGCCGGGTCCAGGTGGGCCGTGGGTTCATCGACCAGCAGCAGGCCTGCATCGCGCGACAAGGCCAGGCGCGCCAGTGCCAGGCGCACGATTTCGCCGCCCGACAGGCCGGCTCCGCCCTCGCCCAGCGTGGCGCCGGGCCGGGTCTCGGTCAGCTTGCCCAGCCCGGCCAGCCGCAGGGCCTGGCGCAGTTCGCCGAAGGTGAATCCCGGGCGGCCCAGCCGGAGGTTTTCGGCCACCGAGCCGGCGAACACATGCGGGCTCTGCCCCATCCAGGCCATGCGCGCGCGCAGCCGGCCGGCCGATTCGCCGTCGAGCAGCTGGCCGTCGATATGGATGCGCCCAGGCTCGGCCACCGGCAGCAGGCCTGCAATCTGCGCCAGCAGCAGCGACTTGCCGCTGCCGCTGGGGCTCCACAGCGCCACATGCTCGCCAGGTCGCACGTCCACCGTGAGCGCCGGCAGCGTGACCGCGCCGCCTGGCGCCTGGGGCCGCACCTGCTCCAGGTGCAGGGCGCAGGCCTGGCCGGCCGCCCTGCCGGGCGCACTCAGCGCGCCGGGCAGCGGCTGCGCATCGCGGCCCAGCTCGCCCAGGGCCTGCAGTGCGGCTTCGCCGCTGGCGCGGTCGTGCCAGACGGCAGACAGCTCACGCAGGGGATCGAAGAAGCTGGGCGCCAGCAGCAGCACGAACAGCGCCTGGCCCAGACTCAGTGTCTGGCCCCAGCTGCCAAAGGGCAGATGGCCCAGCAGGTGAAAGCCCACGTAGACGGCCACCATGGCCACGCCCAGGGCCGAGAACAGCTCCAGCACCGCAGAGGACAGAAAGGCGATGCGCAGCACGCGCATGCTGCGTTCGCGCAGGGATTCGGCATTGGCGCGCAGCCGCTGCGCCGTGGCATCCACCGCGCCCAGGGCGCGCAGGGTGGACAGGCCGCGCAGGCGGTCGAGCAGGAAGGCGTTCATGCCGCCCAGCTCCACCATCTGCGCCTGGCTGGCCGACTTGGCGCGCCAGCCGACGATGGCCATGAACAGCGGGATCAGCGGCGCGGCCACCACCAGGATCAGCGCCACCACCCAGCTCTGGCTGGCCACGGCCAGCGCAATCACCAGCGGCACGGTGCGCACGCGCCACATGGCGGTCTGGTAGCGCGACAGCCAGGGCACGATGGCCTCGGCCTGCTCGGCCATGGCGCTGGCCGCCTGGCCCGAGGCCGCGCGCTGGCGGTCCAGCGGCGAGGTGCCCGCCAGCGTGCGAAGCACCTGCATTCGCAGCGCACTCACCAGGCTGCGCGCCTGCAGATTGGCGCGGCGCGTGCCGCTGGCATCGCACCAGGCGCGCAACCCGCCCAGCAGCGCAACGCCAGCCGCAAGCTGCCACAGTGGCCACAGCGGCTCCCTGCCCACGCCATCGGCCATGGACTGCACGGCCAGCGCCAGCAGCAGCGCCTGCGGCAGCCACAGCAGCGAGGCCAGCACCAGGCGCCCCGTACCCGCCATCGGACGACGCGCCAGCTGGTGGAACTCAGGCAATGACGGGGTACAAGGTTTGTTCATTTATTCTGTAATTTCAGTATTTACTGAAATTACGCAAAGAATTCTAAACAAACTTGCTCCAGGCAAGTCGCTCGTAGGGGGAAGCCGAGTGAAGCAGTCAAGCGTGCGCAAGGGGTTTTGCGCAAACAACTTCGAGAACCGGACCCGCACAGCGTGGGTAATACCCAAAGAAAACGGCGCCCGAAGGCGCCGTCTGGCGGGGTAGGAGAAGAGCCCGTCCTGGGCTCCCCGACCTTACGGGGTGGACAGCAGGCGGTCGCGCGCCTGGTGGTATTCGCGCTTGAGACGCTCGACCAGCTCGCCTGCACCCGTGACTTCGCGGATGGCGCCAATGCCCTGGCCGCAGCCCCAGATGTCCTTCCAGGCCTTCTTGGCGTCGCCGCCGAAGTTCATCTTGCTGGGGTCCGACTCGGGCAGGTTGTCGGGGTCCAGCCCTGCCGCACGGATGGACGGCGCCAGGTAGTTGCCGTGCACGCCCGTGAACAGGTTGCTGTAGACGATGTCGTCGGAGGTGCCGTCCACGATGGCCTGCTTGTAGGCATCGTGCGCACGCGCCTCATGCGTGGCAATGAAGGCCGAGCCGATATAGGCGAAGTCCGCTCCCATGGCCTGGGCCGCCAGGATGGCGCCGCCCGAGGCGATGGAGCCCGACAGCGCCACGGGGCCGTCGAACCATTCGCGGATTTCCTGGATCAGCGCGAACGGGCTCTTGACACCCGCATGGCCGCCGGCGCCCGCCGCCACGGCGATCAGGCCGTCGGCCCCCTTTTCGATGGCCTTGTGCGCGAACTTGTTGTTGATGATGTCGTGCAGCACCACGCCGCCCCAGCTGTGCACGGCCTGGTTCACGTCCTCGCGCGCACCCAGGCTGGTGATGACGATGGGCACCTTGTACTTGGCGCACATCTGCATGTCGTGCTCGAGCCGGTCATTGCTCTTGTGCACGATCTGGTTGATGGCGAACGGCGCCGAGGGCCGGTCCGGATGGGCCTTGTCCCAGGCGGCCAGGGTCTCGGTGATCTCGGCCAGCCAGTCTTCGAGCTGCTCGGCCGGGCGCGCGTTGAGCGCGGGCATGGAGCCCACGATGCCGGCCTGGCACTGGGCGATCACGAGCTTGGGATTGCTGATGATGAACAGCGGCGAGCCGATCACTGGCAGGGCCAGTTTCTTCAGCGCCGGGGGAAGCTTGGACATGCGTTGTCTCCGTTGGTTCTCGGTATCTCTGTCTGCGTTGTGCCGTGCGCAAGCGCCGGGTCAGAAGGCGTCCATGGGCAGTGCCATCACGCTGTCGCCGCCGTGCACGATGGCATCGCGCAGGCCCGCCGCCTTGACGAGGATGTGCTCGGCATAAAAGCGTGCCGTCGCAATCTTCGCGCGCATGAAGGCCGCGTCCTGTCCCTTGTGCAACAGCTGCTCGGCCACCAGCAGGGCGCGGCCCATCTGCCAGCCTGCCACCAGGTTGCCCGCCAGCATCAGGTAGGGAACGCTGCCGGCGTACACGGCATTGGGCTCGGCCTTGGCCTGGCCCGAGACGAAGTGCACCGCCTCCACGAAGGCCTGGCGCGCGGCGGCCAGCTGGCGGGCCACGGCCAGTGCCTCGGGCGTGCCGCTGGCGGCCAGCTCGGCCTCGGTCTTCTCGATCTGGCCCGCAATGGCCAGCGCGGTCTGGCCGCCATCGCGCGCCGTCTTGCGGCCCACCAGGTCATTGGCCTGGATGGCGGTCGTGCCTTCGTAGATGGTCAGGATCTTGGCGTCGCGGTAGTACTGGGCGGCGCCCGTCTCCTCGATGAAGCCCATGCCGCCGTGCACCTGCACGCCCAGGCTGGTGACTTCCAGGCTCATCTCGGTGCTGTAGCCCTTGACCAGGGGCACCATGAATTCATAGAAGGCCGCATTGGCCTCGCGCACCTGGGCGTCGGCATGGTGGTGGGATGCGTCATAGGCCGCAGCGGCCGTGGCCGCCATGGCGCGGCAGCCCTCGGTGTAGGCGCGCATGGTCATGAGCATGCGGCGCACATCGGGGTGGTGGATGATGGTGGCGCTGGCCTTGACGCTGCCGTCCACGGGACGGCTTTGCACGCGCTCGCGGGCATAGGCCACGGCGTGCTGGTAGGCGCGCTCGGCCACGGCAATGCCCTGCACGCCCACGGCGTAGCGGGCCGCGTTCATCATGATGAACATGTATTCGAGGCCGCGGTTTTCCTCGCCCACCAGGTAACCGATGGCCCCGCCGTTGTCGCCGTACTGCAGCACGGCCGTGGGCGAGGCCTTGATCCCCATCTTGTGCTCGATGCTCACGCAGTGCACATCGTTGCGCGCGCCCAGCGATCCATCCTTGTTGACCAGGAACTTGGGCACCACGAACAGGCTGATGCCCTTGACGCCCTCGGGCGCCCCGGCCACGCGGGCCAGCACCAGATGGACGATGTTCTCGGCCATGTCGTGCTCGCCATAGGTGATGAAGATCTTGGTGCCGAAGACCTTGTAGCTGCCATCGGGCTGCGGATCGGCCTTGGTGCGCACCAGGGCCAGGTCGGAGCCGGCCTGGGGCTCGGTCAGGTTCATGGTGCCGGTCCACTCGCCGGTCACCAGCTTCTCGAGATAGGTGGCCTTGAGCTCATCGCTTCCGGCCGTCAGCAGGGCCTCGATGGCGCCGTCGGTCAGCAGCGGGCACAGCGCAAAGCTCAGGTTGGCGCTGTTGAGCATTTCCACACAGGCCGCGCCAATCGTCTTGGGCAGGCCCTGGCCGCCAAAATCCTGCGGATGCTGCAGCCCCTGCCAGCCGCCTTCGGCGTACTGGCGAAAGGCCTGCTTGAAGCCCGCCGTGGTGGTGACCACGCCGTCCTTGAGGCTGGAAGGCGCCACGTCGCCCGGAAGGTTCAGAGGTGCCACCACGCCTTCGCACAGCTTGGCGCATTCCTCCAGCACGGCCTGGGCCGTCTCCAGGCCAGCCTCCTCGAAACCGGGCAACTGCGCCACTTGGTCGATCTGCGCCAGATGCTCCATGGCGAACAGCATGTCTTTGAGGGGAGCCGAGTAAGTCATTGTTGAACCTTCCTGAACAGAGCCTGGACCGCCGGCGCGCAGTGCGCGGCGACCTGGGACAGCGGGCACACCGCCACGGCACTACTGCATTGCTGCGTTATTGCGTGACGCGGCCCGATGCGTTGACGATGGACAAATCCACGAATTTCGAGCCCGCCTGCGAGCCCGGACGATAGGTAACCCAGTAGCCGCCCAGATCGAAGGCGTCCAGGCCGCGCAGCGAAGCGGCCAGCTTGTCGCGCGTCAGCGGCTGGGTGCGGCGCATGGCCTCCACGATGACGCGGGCGTTCACATAGCCTTCCATCATGGCGTAGCTGACCGGCACGGTCAGCGACTTGCCGGCAGCGGTGGCCGCGTCCCTGAACTCCTTGTTCAGGCGCATGGTCACCTTGTAGGGACTGGGCACGACCTGGGCAATGGACAGGCCGCTCATGAACTCCACGGGCAGGCGCTTGGCCAGTTGCTCGATATCGGCCTCGGACGTCGCGTAGATCTGGGCCGTGCCACCCGCCATGCGGTACGCCTCGACAAAGGCCGAGGTCACGGGGCTGGAGGCCACCACCATCACGGCCTGCGCCGAAGGCTGGGCCTTTTGCAACTGGGAAACGGCCTTGTCCATGGCGCCCTTGCCCGTGCTCAGCGAGGCGCTGACCACCAGCTTGGCCTTGGAGGGCGCAATCGCCTTGTTCACCAGCTCGGCCACGGCCTTGGCGTCGGGACGCTCGTCATGCAGCAGGGCCAGGCGCGTGATGCCCACGGTGGACAGGTGCGAGGCGATCTTGGCCATTTCCTCGGGCAGGTTGGCGCGCGTGCTGAAGATCTGGGGATGGCTCAGCACCCGCGTGTCCGTGCTCTGGTAACCCACCAGGGAGATCTGGGACTGGTCGAGCAGCTTGCTGTCCAGCAGCGCCGCCATGTTGCGGTTGCCGAAGTAGCCGGCCAGCACCACGGGCTTGGATTCGTCCAGCAGCTTGCGGGTCTTGTCCACGGTTTCCTCGGGATGGCCCACATCGTCCACGGTGACCAGTTGCACGGGCTGGCCCTGCACGCCGCCGGCCTTGTTGATCTGGTCGAAGTACAGGCGCATGCCCTGGGCATAGGCACGGCCCTGCGTCGCACCGGCTCCCGACATGGGTGCCACCTGCCCCACCACCCAGGCATTGGCCTCGGCGGCCAGCGCCATGGCGCCACAGACAAAGGCCACGGCCGTGCGGGCCAGGCGCAAGCGCATCATCTTCATTTCAATCTCCCTCTCGGTTCATGCCATCGCCAGCACCGGCTGGCGGCCAAGTCCGTTGTTGTAGTCGGTGGTGCGCGCCGTGACCAGCGGACCATCCCGGAATCCATGACGGAAAAAGAGGGGCCTGTGCCCCTCATTTTTCAGCTTCAGCCGCTTACAGCGCCTGCACCAGTTCCGGCACGGCCTGGAACAGGTCGGCTTCCAGGCCGTAGTCGGCCACCGAGAAGATCGGTGCCTCGGGGTCCTTGTTGATCGCCACGATCACCTTGGAGTCCTTCATGCCGGCCAAATGCTGGATGGCGCCCGAAATGCCCAGGGCGATGTACAGCTGCGGCGCCACGATCTTGCCGGTCTGGCCGACCTGCAGGTCATTGGGCGCATAGCCTGCATCCACCGCGGCGCGCGAAGCACCGATGGCGGCACCCAGCTTGTCGGCCAGGGGGGTGATGACTTCCTGGAACTTCTCGCTGCTGCCCAGCGCACGGCCACCGGAGACGATGATCTTGGCAGCCGTCAGTTCCGGGCGGTCGTTCTTGGTGACCTCGCGGCCCACGAAGCTGCTCTTGCCATTGTCGCCAGCGGCGGCCAGCTGCTCCACCTGGGCGCTGCCGCCCGTGGTGGCCGCTGCGTCAAAGCCCGTGCCGCGCACGGTGATGACCTTGATCTTGTCGCTGCTTTGCACCGTGGCAATGGCGTTGCCGGCGTAGATGGGGCGCTCAAAGGTGTCGGCGCTGTCCACCTTGGTGATGTCGCTGATCTGGGCCACGTCCAGCTTGGCGGCCACGCGCGGCGCGGCGTTCTTGCCGCTGGCGGTGGCGGGGAACAGGATGTGGCTGTAGTTCGAAGCAATCGCCAGCACTTGCGCCGCGATGTTCTCAGCCAGGCCGTCCTTCAGGCTGGCGCCATCGGCGTGGATGACCTTGGCAACGCCGGCGATCTGGGCAGCGGCCTGCGCAGCGGCGCCGGCATTCTCGCCCGCCACCAGCACATGCACGTCGCCGCCGCAGGCCAGGGCCGCAGTGACGGTGTTGAGTGTGGCGCTCTTGATGGAAGCGTTGTCGTGTTCTGCAATAACGAGGGATGTCATGTCGCTGTCTTCCTTAGATCACTTTGGCTTCGTTCTTGAGCTTGCTGACCAGCGTCGCCACATCGGGCACCTTCACGCCAGCGCCGCGCTTGGCGGGCTCAGCCACCTTGAGCGTCTTCAGGCGCGGGGCGACATCGACGCCCAGCTCTTCAGGCTTGACCGTGTCCAGCTGCTTTTTCTTGGCCTTCATGATGTTGGGCAGCGTGACGTAGCGCGGCTCGTTCAGGC